>NZ_FBXK01000007.1 GCF_900013425.1 Sphingobium sp. Z007 | reverse complement strand
GGCCCAGTCGGCCCCAAGCTGCGATTTTGGCCAAGTCGGAGAACGTTTTGGGAACGTGGCATTCGGTATTGACGATGGAAATCATAGAAGAGGACAGTTCGCTCCATCATAGGGAGTGGGTTGATGGATCGGAGTATTCCGGGCGGGGATTTGATCGGACGATGGAGCCTGAGCTTTGCCGATATTGATTTTGTAAATTCGAAGCCGGCCCTGACGCGCCTTGGCCTCGCCGCGCAGCTGAAATTCTTCGCTTCCCTGGGTTTTTCGCGATCGATCCCGGCTCAATCCCTACCGATGGCCTCTCGTATCTGGCCGAGCAACTCGGTGTCGAGGCTGGCGAGATAGCCGGTTATGACTTTTCCAGTCGGACAGCACGACGGCATTGTGCGGAGATCCTGATCCATCTTGGATATCACCGCATGAAGCGGGTGGATCGCGCGCAATTGACGGAATGGATTGCTGGCGAGCTGTGCCCGGGCGGCCAGTCGATCAATGCCATGCTTGAGCATGTTTTCCTGTGGTGCCGGGACCGGCGTATTTATGGGCCGTCGCGCAAGGAGCTTGAACGTGTCGTTCGCTCACAACGGCAAGATTATCTGGACACCTGGCTGATCGGAGCCAGTGATCGGCTTTCGTCAGATGCGGTGGCGTTATTGGAAGCCTCGCTTGCCGATCCGGACAGCTCGACCGGATTCAACAGGATGAAGGGTGACGCCGGACAGGCAACGCTCGACAACATTCTCGACGTGACCGAGAAACTCGCCTTTATCCAGAGACTTGATCTTCCCCATGATCTCCTGACGGCTACGGGCAAGCCATGGGTCGATCAGATTGTTCGCCGCGTTGCCGGTGAAAAGGCCTCGGAGATGCGCCGGCATGCGCCGGCGCGACAGCTCGGCCTTTATGCGATTTATCTAATGTCGCGGGAGGCGCAACTCACTGACGCGATGATCGACCTGCTGATCGAAACCGTTCACAAGATCGGAACGCGCTCGAAACGCAAGGTGGTGGGCGATATCGCGAAAGACATCGAGCGGGTCTATGGAAAGGAGCGCCTGCTGGTCGAGATCGCCAGCGCCTCGATCAATGAACCATCGGGGCGCATCTGCGATGTCATTTTCCCGATCGCCGGTAAGGCCAAGCTGGCGGCGATCGTCAAGGAGAGCCATGCGAAGGGCGCTCTGGACCGGCGCATCTACAAGGTGATGCGTGGTTCCTGGGCCAATCATTACCGGCGCATGCTGCCAAGCCTGCTTTCCGTACTTGAGTTCCGGTCGAACAACGCGGTGTGGCGGCCGGTCCTGGCGGCCCTCGACTGGATCAGGAGCAAGGTGGATGGCGGATGCCGCTTCGTGCCATTGCAGGATGTTCCGATCGATGAGGTGATTCCAGCGCGATGGCGCAGTTCCGTCATTGATGACGATGGGCGGGTAAACCGGATCAGCTATGAGCTTTGCGTCCTGACGCAACTGCGCGACCGCATCCGCTCCAAAGAAATCTGGGTGGTCGGGGCGGATCGCTATCGCAATCCCGATGACGATCTTCCCAAGGACTTCGAGATCAGGCGAGATGCGTACTATTCCGGCCTCAGCCTGACGCCAGATGCGCAGGCGTTTTGCGCCTCGATCCGGGAGGAGCTTGAACGGGAACTGTTGCTCCTCAATGCCAATATTCCACAAAACGACAAGGTCCGGCTCCTGTGGCGCGGCGACAACCGGATATCGATTACACCGTTCAAGCCCTTGCCCGAACCGAAGGGTCTCGCTTCGATCAAAAGCGAGATCGGTCAGCGCTGGCCGATGACCGGACTGCTGGACGTGTTGAAAGAGGCTGCTCTGGACACGGGATTGATGGATGCTTTCGAAACGTCGGCCTCGCGGGTTACCCTGTCGAAAGCAGCCTTGGCTCAGCGTCTTTTGCTGTGTCTCTATGGCTTGGGCACGAACGCCGGGCTCAAGCGGGTCGCTGGCGCAACACCCGATGTCAGTTACGAGGAATTGCTGCATGTCCATCGCCGTTTCATCCACGCGCCAGCGCTGAGGGAGGCGTGCGCGCGGGTAGCAAACGCGACACTGGCAATCCGCAATGCCGCAGTATGGGGAGATGCGGGCACGGCATGCGCGTCCGATTCAACGAAGTTCGGCGCGTGGGACCGCAACCTGATGACGGAATGGCACGCCCGCTATGGCGGCCGTGGCGTCATGATCTACTGGCATGTGGAGAAGCGCGCGACCTGCGTTTATTCCCAGCTCAAGCGGTGCTCTTCCTCGGAGGTCGCCTCCATGATCGAAGGCGTGCTACGCCATTGCACCGACATGGAAATCCAGCGCCAGTACGTCGATAGCCACGGCCAGAGCGCAGTCGGCTTTGCGTTCTGCCGACTCCTTGGATTTGAGCTTGCCCCGCGGCTGAAAGCAGTGGCACGCCAGAAACTGGCCCTTCCCCAAGCCGGCATGCGCACGCGGCTTTCCAATTTACTGCCGATCCTCTCCAGCCCGATCGACTGGGACGAGATCGAGCAACAATATGACGAAATGGTCAAATATGCCGCTGCCATGCAATCGCGCACCGCCGATCCGGAAGCGATCCTGCTCCGGTTTGCCAGAGCCGAAGTGATGCACCCGACCTACAAGGCGCTGAGTGAACTCGGCGCGCGGTCAAAACAATCTTCCTATGCCGGTATTTGCGTCAGGAGGCATTCCGCCGCGAGATCCACGAAGGGCTGAATGTGGTTGAGAACTGGAACGGCGCTAATGGTTTCGTGTTCTTCGGCAAGGCGGCGAGATCGCCACCAACCGCATCCATGAGCAGGAAATCTCCGTTCTGGCGCTACACCTCCTGCAAGCGTCGCTGGTGTATGTGAACACCCGCATGCTTCAGACCGTACTGGTTGAGCCGAAGTGGGCGGGGCGGATGACGCCGGAAGATTATCGTGGTCTCACGCCGTTGATCTACAGTCATGTGAACCCTTATGGCCGCTTCGACCTCGACCTGAACGACCGGATTGATTTTGGACGGCTTGCAGCGTGAGGCGGCTGATCGGCCTATAACATTTGGGTACACCCCAGAGTGATAGGGCCGAGTGACACCATTCGTCTGTCACAAAAGGGTGGGTTTGCGCTCAATGTGACGATACACTGCAAGAGCCACCCTAATGTGACGGATTTTGCACTTGGCTCGTATCGGATATGCCCGCGTCAGCACCACGGACCAGGATCTGGATATCCAGATTGGCCGCCTCAAGAATGCAGGTTGCGAAATTATCCGTTCCGAGACCGGATCGGGGCCTCGCGGAGCGGGCGCACGGAACTGGAAACGATCATGCAGTTTATGCACACCGGCGACGAGCTGGTCGTGCTGCGGCTCGACCGGCTCGGCCGCTCCACGCGCGATGTCCTGAACCTGGTGCATGAGCTTGATGAAAAGGGAGCTTCGCTGCGCATCCTTGAGCCAGAGGTGACGACGGCGGGCGACATGGGGCGAATGGTCATCACCATACTCGGCATGGTCGCCGATATGGAGCTGAAGTTCATCAAGGATCGTCAGCGCGCCGGGATCGAAGCGGCGCGCGCCGAAGGCGTTTACAAAGGCCGGAAGAAGAACGTCGATGACGATGAAATCCGCCGTCGCCTTGCCGCCGGCGCCAGCAAGGCCCGCGTTGCCCGCGACCTGAAGGTCTCACGAATGACCGTCTATCGGGCGCTCGACATTATTCCGTCACAGACCAAACTGCCGGAAAAGCCGCCCACTGCCAGCATCGCCCTGCATCTGATTATCGAGAACTTCAACAAGCGTGGAAGAGGTAGAAAACCCGCTCGGGAGCGGATTGAGGCGATGCTGGAACGCGACTACGCCATGGTAAAAAACGGCAATTGTGATTACAAACTGACCGTCGCCTATGACCCCGATCCGGATGGCATTTCCCTTGATGAGGAAATCCAAAGCCTCCTCTCCGAGATGTTCAACATCGCAGAGAGCTACAATTGCTCCATGGAAGCCGATATCTACGAGGTCGGTGGTCAGCAACGGTCCTGGTAGAATCAATCAAGCGTTCAGTGTTCGTTCTTCAACCTGGCCAAAATCGCAGCTTCGGGCCGACTGGGCCAGGTAATAATCGCGGTGTTGGGATCGCAGCCAGTTGGGAGCGGGAGCGCATCACCGAGCGCACCGCCGCAGGGCGTGTCCAGGCAAGAGCGCGTGGTGTCAAATTCGGTCGCAAGGCGGCTCTCACCCCTCACCAGCAGTCCGAGGCACTGGAGAGACTGGCTGCTGGTGATACGCAGCGCACCGTCGCGGCGCTGTTTGACGTCAGTCAGGCAACGATATCGCGGCTCGTCGGACGATAGCGAGCTGCGCGCAGATCAATCATCTGCCTTGCCGAACAACCGACCAAAAAAGCCGCGCTTGGATTCCGCAGGCTCCGGGCCGGTCAGCAATCCTATCACCCGCGCCTGCGCCTCTCGCCGCTCATCCTCTGATTTGTCGAGCCTCTGCCGTAGATCGGCAACTACGCTATCGCGGTCCTGCAACTGTTCACGCAACAGTTCAATCTCACGTTGCAACCCCCCTGAATTTATTGGGGTTTCGCTGTTTCCAGAATGGGTTTCGGAGCGGGACTCGGCAACCGTTTCTTTCTGTTTCGGGGGGAACACCCGGAATAGTTCGGAAGTGTCTATGAGGTAGCCGTTATCGGTCTTCTCAGCATAGCTAAGACGGCCAGATTTAAGAGCTTTTGAGACGGTCCCCTTGCTGACCCCGGCCAGTTCGGCCCCTTTCGTCATCGAGACGGTTGCCATGCTTTATTCCCCCGTTTCCAACCGGGAACGTATCCCTGTTTCTATAGGGTATCGTGAAACCCAAAGAGCGACAACCACTAGGGTTTACTCCATTTTTCCGCGCAACCCCTTACCCAAGTCGTCCAGTCTTCACGCAGAGCATCGCCTCGGAGCTGACGCCGCTTGTCGGCTCGCACTCGCGCATATTGATCCGCCAATCGCTGAACCGCGTGTCCTCCACCATAGGTGACGCCGATCGCATGCAGCTCGACCGCGCCAAATTCCGTCACCTGATCGTCGGCAGGCCAGCGTAAAACATCGGACACACCCAGATTTGCAGCGGTCGCTGCGATGATCGCACTGGGGTCCATTATCGTCTCTGCCGTCCCATCTCGACGGGCGCGGCGACCGGCGCGATGTCGCTCGTTTTCTTCTTCGGCGGCAACCGCTGCGATTGGTGGTTTGCGGCGGAAGGTTATTGCGACCTCGATGACCTTGCGGCCCGCCTTTTTGCAACGTCCCACGCCACGGAGAATTGTGGGACAAGCTGATTGATTTCGGCCGTCGCGGCATCGAGGACGAAACGCCGTAAGTCAGCGAACGAGCTATAAGCCCCCTCTGGAACGCCCAGCTTGGCGCGCAGGGTTTCCACATCGCCGCGCCAGATCGGCACGTCTCGCCGGTAGAGCAAGGCTCCGAGCTGGTATAGTTCGAGCGCATATTTGCTGTCGAAGGCCAGCACCGTTGCCCGATGCAGGAGGGCGTAGGCTTCGCTGTCTTTCAGAAGGTCGCGCGCACGCCGGGTGAAACGGTAGATCAACCACCCCTGTTCCCCTCCCTCAAACGTCTCTTCGATCATCTGGAAGGTGCGCCGCCCGTGGTCGCCGTCCACCTTGTCGGGCATTGCGAAGAAGATGCCCATCAGCTCGTCAATCGTCTCGGTAAGGCGATCGTTGGAATTGTGGGAGCCGCGCAACATGCGCTTGGCGATTCTGTGTTCCTGGTCGCGCCAGGCATCGCCAGCGGCCTGGTGCATCATCAAGGCAAAGACCTTGCGCGCTGACAGGCTCAGGGAAACCCCCCTCGCATAGCGGACTTCCACCAGTTCGCGCGGCTGCACTATCGTGTCGGAACCGCGTTCCTTCTCGATCCGTGCCACTTCCATCGTGCGGCCAGTTGTGTCGGCTGTCCCGTCCATAATCGGACATTCGGGCGAGGGGCGGGCAAGGTCAAGGTATTATGAGATGAGAGGCAAATTGCTCTCATCTCACGCACCCCATTTCTCATGATACCCCCACCCCAAAACTCACAATAGGGCACCCCATTTCTCATGATGCTCCACCCCATTCCTCATGAAAGTCCGGAATATGCCTTTATATTCAATGTGTTTGACACCCCCTGAATCATAGAATCCCAGAATCTAGAATCAACGCGGGCGCGCGAAGAGAATGCCGCTCTAAAGGACGAGGAATATGGAATTGGCCTTTCGGCCAATGCGCCTTTGATGCGCGACGGCTTCGCCGTCACAAGGCGGCCTACCGGCCGCAAGCTTCCCAGGGGAAAAGCACGGCGAAGTCAGGTGCGCCATCGCCCTGTCAGTCCCTGTGGAGGGGCACAGAGACGGTCAGGAGAACCGCCGAAGGTATGCGCTGCGGGGGGGTGCCCTATCGTGCGGATCGCGTCTCCTAGGGCCGTCTCAGGCAGGATCAGCCAGCCCCGCGAACTCGCGCTGATCGTAATATCGGATTTTCTGGACCCGGAGGGGGTCTTTGCCCTGGATCATCAGCAGCTGTTCGTCCGGCCCCATGCGCATGATTTCGTCGGGGTTCATGAGGTTGCGGGCGCTGACCTGGGTGCTGGTCGAGCGGGTATGCTTACTACGCTCAAAAATGCTGCCATGGGTCTCGGAGTAGCCCGCCGTGCGAAATTCGAGGGTTTCCTGTCCCATCGACTTGGACAGCAGTTCGGCGGTCGCATGGTCGTTCACCCGAACGCCTGCAACACCCCGGCATTCGACAGGAAGGTGCCTGCACGCTCGCCATAGAGGGCGCGCAACTGGTGCATGTCCTGCAAGATCGGCCAGAGCTGCAACCCGTATCCGGCCATCAGGCCCATCGCCCGCTCGACGGGTTCGAGTCTGCCCAGGGCGGCGAACTCATCGAGCAGGAACAGGACGGGCCGCACCGGTTTGACCGGCGAACGCGCCATGTCGGTGAGCGCCTGGGCGACCAGCAGGCGCAGCCAGCGGGAATAGGCATCGAGCCGGTCAGGGGCAGGCACAGAAACACCGTGGAAACCCCCTCCTTCAACCCTGCAAAAGTGAAGTCGGAGGCCGAAGTGCTGGCGACGATGCGGGGGCTATCGAGAAAATGGGTATGGCGCTGGGCCGAGGACAACACCCCTGCGGCCTCGCGGTCGGACTTACCGAGGTGGCGATTGCCGGCGCGGGCGATGAGGCCGCCGGCGCCGCGGCTGTCCTGCATCAGGACGAGCAGATCGGCAAAGTTTTTGGGGCGAGCGTGAGATAGTCGCGCACCGTCGCCAGGGTGCGATGCTCGCGATCCTCGTGGACCACGGCATAGAGGATCAGGCCCGCAATCAGCGCCTTGGCTTCCTCGTTCCAATGGGCCTCGCCGCCTTGCCCTGCGGAATCGTGGACCAGGGCATCGGCCAGCGTCATGGCGTCCTCGGCCAGATCGAGGCTTTCCGGGTCGAGCCGGTCTAGCGGATTATAGCGGGCGGCGGGTTGCCCGGAGACGCCGAAGGGATCGAGGCACCACACCTTGCCCTTGGTGGCGCGGGTGCGAGCAGTGACGCGGGCGTTCTCGCCCTTGGGGTCGATGCAGATCACCGAGCGGTCGATGGTCAGCAGGTTGGGAATGATGGTGCCCACACCCTTGCCGCTGCGCGTGGGGGCCATGGTCAGGAGATGGGCGGGGCCGTCATAGCGCAGCAGCTTGCCGGTCCTGAAGGATCGACCAATCAGGAGATCGCCCTTGTTGCTCGCGAGGGCGCGCACGTCATCGATTCCACCGAAGGCGGCCGAGCCGAGCAGCGCGTTGCGGCGGCCCTTGAAGGCAAACTTCCAGACCAGGACGAGGAAGACGACGAGCGCGACCCAGGCAATGGTGCTGGCGATCGCGGTCGGCAG
Source organism: Sphingobium sp. Z007 (assembly GCF_900013425.1). Lineage (GTDB taxonomy): Bacteria > Pseudomonadota > Alphaproteobacteria > Sphingomonadales > Sphingomonadaceae > Sphingobium. The sequence continues at coordinate 5,253 of NZ_FBXK01000007.1, read as the reverse complement.
CACCTTTTCGAGCAGCCAGGACGTGCCGAGTAGGACAGCCAGGCTACCGACGACAGCTAGGCAGCAGCCACCGTTATTGTCTTCCCCGACGATCGGCCCGCTCATTGTTCCTCCCGTCCACGTTCGAGGTTCTTCAGGCGAGCGAGCAGCGGCTGCAAAAGGGCATGATCGCGCTCGCGGGTCAGGAACAGCGGCAACTCGCGTTGCAAGAGCGGGCCAAGCTGGCGACCAGTGGGCGTATCCTCGTTTATGTGGTGAAGGATGAACGCGCCGAGCATGATGCGCTCGCGAGTTTCGGCTTTGCGACGATCGGCGGAAAGCCGTGCCTCTAGCGCCTTTCGTCGCTCGCGTAGCTTGCGCTCTTCCTCGCGCATTTTCTCAAGGCGTTCTTCAACGGGCGTGCGCGCCATAGCGGTCCTCCTTGTCAGTTCGCTATAGCAAGAGGATCGCAACAAGGCTACCTTAGCGAAGATAAGGGCACGCTTATACATCGCTGCGCGATGTGCGTGGTCCTCGTGGGGGCTTTGCCCCGCCGGACGGCTTCCCCCTTAAGTGAAGGAAGGAAGAAGGCGCGCGGCCCGTGGCGATCTACCATTGCTCCGTCAAAGTCATCTCGCGCGGTAGCGGGCGCAGCGCGGTCGCCGCCGCCGCCTACCGATCGGGCGAGCGGCTGACCGACGAGCGCCTGGGCAAATGCCACGACTACACGCGCAAGTCGGACATTGAGCATCGGGAGATCATGGCCCCCGATCGCACACCCGACTGGATGCTTGATCGTTCGCGCCTGTGGAACGGCGTCGAGGCAGCCGAGAAGCGCAAGGACGCCCAGCTTGCCCGCGAGGTCGAAATCTCCCTTCCGCGCGAATTGGGCGCGGAGGATCGGCGGGCGCTGGTCGAGGGATATGTGCGCGAGCATTTCGTGTCGCAGGGGATGATTGCGGACGTGTCGCTGCACCGGGGCCATTCGGCGGATGGGCAGGAGCAGCCGCACGCGCATGTCATGCTGACGATGCGCGATTTGACCGGCGAAGGGTTCGGCAAGAAGAACCGCGACTGGAACGCGGCCGAGCGGCTTGAGGGGTGGCGCGCGGCCTGGGCGGACCACGCTAACCGCGCCCTGGAGCGTGCCGGGTGCGATGAGCGCATCGACCATCGTTCGCTCAAGGACCAGCGCGAGGCGGCGCGCGATCGAGGGGACGCGGAGAGGGAAGACGATCTAGGCCGGGAGCCTTTGGGCAAGGTGCCGTTGTCGGCAGTGGCGATGGAGCGCAAGGGCACGTCCACCGAGCGCGGGGATGAACAACGGGCCGTGCGGGCACGCAATCAGGAGCGGCGCGAGCTGACCCAGCAGCTGCGCGACATCAGCGCCAGGATCGCGGAGACAATGCGTAGCCTGGGCGACAAGGCCAAGGGCATGGCGCAAGGGCTGCGTGATCGTCTGGGCGCGGCATGGGGCCGTCAGGATCAGGCCGCCGATCGCGGGGCGGCCGAGCGAATTGCGGAGGCGACGGCCCAGCGCGGCGAGCGCGATCGGGACGGGCCAGAGCCAGGCAGCGCGGCCGAGCGCATTGCGGGGCGGCTCGACAAGATCGGGAAGCACGATCCGCTGGAACGTGAGCGGCGGCGCGATCGTGAGCAGGACAAGGATATGGAGCGATGAGCGAGGATGACAGCGACGATCCGGTAATGGCGCTGCTGGCGACCCAGCGTGCGGTGCTGGCAGCAGTCGAGAATCTGGCCGCCCAGGTCGAGGCCATGCAGGGGCAGCTCGGTGTCATGGCCGAGGCGATCGACCGGCTGACCGGCGATCAGGCCAGCACGACCTCGAAGGGCGCGCCGGTATCCCTTGGCGCGCGATTCCGCATTGCGACAGGCCCGGAGGCCGACGCCGATCCTGAATTACAGAATGCATACCGGCATTATCGCCTCGCCAAGCATCTGGCAGAGACTTTGAATAGAAACGATCCTGCTGTCATTGCCGCTGATGTGGCGCGGGCACATGATTGGATCGCGGATCAGCTCGACAAGGGCCGGGTGTTCGATCCGCTGAAAAGCCGGGATGAGGCGGGGGTGTCCAAGGTCGTGGTCGAACCGATCCACGAGGAAATGCTGGGGAAACGGATCAGGGTCGAGCGGAAGCAGGAGCGGGAGCGGTCGAGGTAGATCCTTTGCCGTAAAGGCTCAGGATGATTTGCGGCACCAGCGAGGGCGGCACGCCTTCTTCCATGAACATCGCCAGCATGGCGTGCTCCTCGATGGTCAGGTCCATGCCCTCGATCGCCAGATTGGCGCACGCCTCGGCGTTGGCTCGCGCCATTGTTCCATTTCGGCAGCGGTGCCGCGTACATAGTCCATAGCACGCACCTGGGCGCGGAGCGCGGGAAGGTCGATCGGTATGATGGTCATAGCGACGACATTTGTATCAAATTTACCTCCAGAAAGCATTGCATTTGCAGGCTTTTTATGAGAACAAAAAGAGAACAAACTTGAAATTGACTAGGCGTTGAACCGGAGGCATAGAGATGCAAAGTGCTGCACTTTGCGGCAAAGTGAGGCAACTTATGCCGTCGAAAAACCGGATCACCGTTAATCTGTCCGAAGATGAATATGCCGCTTTCGATCGGCTTGCGGCTCGGTCGAAGGTGTCGAAGGCATGGCTTGGCCGTCATGCGATCAGCTCGTTGATCGAGCGTACTGATGGGGATGAGCAGCAACTGCCGCTTCCCCTGACAGGATTGAAGCGTAGGGGGAGCCGATGAAATCGCGCCATAACATGACCGTCATCGATCTTTTCTGCGGAGCCGGTGGCCTTTCCGAGGGTTTCGGCAAGCGGGTTTCCACGTCTTAGCGGGACAGGATTATGACGACCGGGCAGGCGAGACATTTTCCGCGACCCACCCAGAAGCCAAGTTCATTGGCGGGCCGATCCAAGACGTTACAGCACAGCAGCTCTTAAAGGCTGCTGGCGTCAAGAAGGGTGAAATCGACGTGATCGTCGGTGGTCCTCCGTGCCAGGGCTATTCGGTTTATAATCACCAGCGAGGCGTCAATGACCCACGCGCAGGCTTGTTTCGCGAGTATCTTCGGATCGTGAAGGGCATTCAGCCGCGTTGGATCGTGATGGAGAACGTAACCGGCATCACGTCGATCGGCGGGGCGGCATCGTGCATGAGATATTCGAGGGTATGAAAAGCCTCGGCTATCGCGTCGATATGAAGGTACTCCGCGCCGAAGAATATGGGGTGCCCCAAGAGCGCAGGCGCGTGTTTTTCATTGCCACGCGCACCGATGCGCCAATCTTGTTCCCCGAACAAACACATGGCCCAGGCTTGTTGCCCTTCGTGACAGTTTGGGATGCTATTTCCGATCTTCCTAAGTTGGAAAACGGCGATCGTGCAGGGCCGCGACCATACGGAAAACGGCCTCAAAACAGCTATCAGGCTTTGTTGAGAGGGGACTGCACTATCGTGCAGAACCATTCCGCATCTAGGCTATCGCGGATCAACCAGGAGCGGATGCGACATATTCCCGCTGGGGGATCATGGCGGGACATACCGATCGACCTGTTGCCCGCAGGCATGAAGTTGGCCAAGCGTAGCGATCATACCAAGCGATATGGTCGACCCAAAAAAACAGACCTGTCATGCACAGTATTGACCAAGTGCGATGTGCATTGGGGGCCTATATTCACCCCGTCCAAGATCGTTCGTTCACGGTTCGCGAGGCAGCAAGGCTACAATCATTCCCTGATTTCTTCACGTTCAAGGGTAACAGCACAGAGCAATATGTGCAGGTCGGTAATGCGGTCCCGCCTCTACTCGGGAAGTGCGTTGCCGAAGCACTACTTCTTGCGGATACGGCAGGGATGGCCTCTAAGCAGGTGAAAGCCAGCCTGCGTGAGGAACTCCCGATTGCCGTTTGAACCTGAGTCGATTGTTGGAGAGGTATTAGGTCGGCGGGCGGCAAAGGGTGTCGATCCTGCTGCCGCCGATTTCGAGTGCCCGTACATTCAGTCGCGATGCCCCAAGCGCAGCACACAACTCCCCAGCGAGCCTTATCCCGTGTGCAGTCTTTGGAAGCCTGCACCCCGGAAATCGACCCAAGGGCCAGAGTTGATTTTCGTCTGTCCGAAGCGATTCTACGCTGTCGATTTTCTGACAGAGGTCATCGAACATTGCTGGCCGGGTGAGAAGCCTACTGATCCGCAGATCGCCCGCGAAGTCAAAATGGAGGGCTTCGGGAATGTCGATTTCGTTATCGCAGACGTCAAGAGTGATAAGGAAATCGACCAATTCCTGTCGGTAGAGCTTCAGGCCATTGATATTACTGGATCTGTTTTTCCTGCTTATCAGGCTTTGCGAGCTGGAGAAGATCTAGAGAAAAAGCCGACATACGGATTCAATTGGGACAACGTATACAAGCGCTATATTACCCAACTCATCCGAAAAGGCTATTTCCATCACCATTGGAAATCGAAAATCGTCGCGGTTATTCCTGAGCAAGTATATCAATATATACTAGGCCGCGCGGCATTTATGAAAACTAGCGATGTTAAGAATGACCCGCAGGTCAATATCATATTTATGACTTATCGCTTAGAAGCCGATGCGGATAGGCCAGGTGAGTTTAAGCCTGTGCTTGTTAATGTAGAAGGCACAAGCCACACAAACTTGCAAAATGCCATCATGTATAAAGACCCGCCCCAGAGATCGGCCTTTACGGCACAGATTAAGAGTTCTCTGGTTCGCGGTGCTGTAAGGTTGGCTGATCTAATTGCAGCGGGCGAGGTTTCCGAGATGGAAGATCATGAGGACGAAGGGCCGGACCCAGGAGACCTGATTCAGTAGGGTTGATCCGAAAGTTACAAGTTTTGCATCAGATTGAAACCCACAGGAATCCGGCCTCTTTCCTGATGCAAAAATCTGATGCACCATTTTGGCTATGATCTACGGCTATGCGCGCGTCTCAACCACCGGCCAGGACTTGGCCCAGCAGATCGCCCAGCTCACCGATGCTGGGTGCGTGAAAATCTACCGCGAGAAGATTAGCGGAGCGAATGCCGAGCGTCCCCAGCTCAAGCGCGCGATCGGCGCACTAGATGATGGCGACGTGCTGATGGTGACGGCAACAGACCGCCTCGCCCGCAACACCCGCGATCTGTTGAATATCCTCCATGCAGTGAAGGAGGCCGGGGCTGGCTTCCGATCATTGGCCGAGCCGATGGTTGATACGACTTCCCAATTTGCAGAGGTA
>NZ_FBXK01000006.1 GCF_900013425.1 Sphingobium sp. Z007 | reverse complement strand
GGCCCCAAGCTGCGATTTTGGCCAAGTCGGAGAACGTTTTGGGAACGTGGCATTCGGTATTGACGATGGAAATCATAGAAGAGGACAGTTCGCTCCATCATAGGGAGTGGGTTGATGGATCGGAGTATTCCGGGCGGGATTTGATCGGACGATGGAGCCTGAGCTTTGCCGATATTGATTTTGTAAATTCGAAGCCGGCCCTGACGCGCCTTGGCCTCGCCGCGCAGCTGAAATTCTTCGCTTCCCTGGGGTTTTTCGCGATCGATCCCGGCTCAATCCCTACCGATGGCCTCTCGTATCTGGCCGAGCAACTCGGTGTCGAGGCTGGCGAGATAGCCGGTTATGACTTTTCCAGTCGGACAGCACGACGGCATTGTGCGGAGATCCTGATCCATCTTGGATATCACCGCATGAAGCGGGTGGATCGCGCGCAATTGACGGAATGGATTGCTGGCGAGCTGTGCCCGGGCGGCCAGTCGATCAATGCCATGCTTGAGCATGTTTTCCTGTGGTGCCGGGACCGGCGTATTTATGGGCCGTCGCGCAAGGAGCTTGAACGTGTCGTTCGCTCACAACGGCAAGATTATCTGGACACCTGGCTGATCGGAGCCAGTGATCGGCTTTCGTCAGATGCGGTGGCGTTATTGGAAGCCTCGCTTGCCGATCCGGACAGCTCGACCGGATTCAACAGGATGAAGGGTGACGCCGGACAGGCAACGCTCGACAACATTCTCGACGTGACCGAGAAACTCGCCTTTATCCAGAGACTTGATCTTCCCCATGATCTCCTGACGGCTACGGGCAAGCCATGGGTCGATCAGATTGTTCGCCGCGTTGCCGGTGAAAAGGCCTCGGAGATGCGCCGGCATGCGCCGGCGCGACAGCTCGGCCTTTATGCGATTTATCTAATGTCGCGGGAGGCGCAACTCACTGACGCGATGATCGACCTGCTGATCGAAACCGTTCACAAGATCGGAACGCGCTCGAAACGCAAGGTGGTGGGCGATATCGCGAAAGACATCGAGCGGGTCTATGGAAAGGAGCGCCTGCTGGTCGAGATCGCCAGCGCCTCGATCAATGAACCATCGGGGCGCATCTGCGATGTCATTTTCCCGATCGCCGGTAAGGCCAAGCTGGCGGCGATCGTCAAGGAGAGCCATGCGAAGGGCGCTCTGGACCGGCGCATCTACAAGGTGATGCGTGGTTCCTGGGCCAATCATTACCGGCGCATGCTGCCAAGCCTGCTTTCCGTACTTGAGTTCCGGTCGAACAACGCGGTGTGGCGGCCGGTCCTGGCGGCCCTCGACTGGATCAGGAGCAAGGTGGATGGCGGATGCCGCTTCGTGCCATTGCAGGATGTTCCGATCGATGAGGTGATTCCAGCGCGATGGCGCAGTTCCGTCATTGATGACGATGGGCGGGTAAACCGGATCAGCTATGAGCTTTGCGTCCTGACGCAACTGCGCGACCGCATCCGCTCCAAAGAAATCTGGGTGGTCGGGGCGGATCGCTATCGCAATCCCGATGACGATCTTCCCAAGGACTTCGAGATCAGGCGAGATGCGTACTATTCCGGCCTCAGCCTGACGCCAGATGCGCAGGCGTTTTGCGCCTCGATCCGGGAGGAGCTTGAACGGGAACTGTTGCTCCTCAATGCCAATATTCCACAAAACGACAAGGTCCGGCTCCTGTGGCGCGGCGACAACCGGATATCGATTACACCGTTCAAGCCCTTGCCCGAACCGAAGGGTCTCGCTTCGATCAAAAGCGAGATCGGTCAGCGCTGGCCGATGACCGGACTGCTGGACGTGTTGAAAGAGGCTGCTCTGGACACGGGATTGATGGATGCTTTCGAAACGTCGGCCTCGCGGGGTTACCCTGTCGAAAGCAGCCTTGGCTCAGCGTCTTTTGCTGTGTCTCTATGGCTTGGGCACGAACGCCGGGCTCAAGCGGGTCGCTGGCGCAACACCCGATGTCAGTTACGAGGAATTGCTGCATGTCCATCGCCGTTTCATCCACGCGCCAGCGCTGAGGGAGGCGTGCGCGCGGGTAGCAAACGCGACACTGGCAATCCGCAATGCCGCAGTATGGGGAGATGCGGGCACGGCATGCGCGTCCGATTCAACGAAGTTCGGCGCGTGGGACCGCAACCTGATGACGGAATGGCACGCCCGCTATGGCGGCCGTGGCGTCATGATCTACTGGCATGTGGAGAAGCGCGCGACCTGCGTTTATTCCCAGCTCAAGCGGTGCTCTTCCTCGGAGGTCGCCTCCATGATCGAAGGCGTGCTACGCCATTGCACCGACATGGAAATCCAGCGCCAGTACGTCGATAGCCACGGCCAGAGCGCAGTCGGCTTTGCGTTCTGCCGACTCCTTGGATTTGAGCTTGCCCCGCGGCTGAAAGCAGTGGCACGCCAGAAACTGGCCCTTCCCAAGCCGGCATGCGCACGCGGCTTTCCAATTTACTGCCGATCCTCTCCAGCCCGATCGACTGGGACGAGATCGAGCAACAATATGACGAAATGGTCAAATATGCCGCTGCCATGCAATCGCGCACCGCCGATCCGGAAGCGATCCTGCTCCGGTTTGCCAGAGCCGAAGTGATGCACCCGACCTACAAGGCGCTGAGTGAACTCGGCCGCGCGGTCAAAACAATCTTCCTATGCCGGTATTTGCGTCAGGAGGCATTCCGCCGCGAGATCCACGAAGGGCTGAATGTGGTTGAGAACTGGAACGGCGCTAATGGTTTCGTGTTCTTCGGCAAGGGCGGCGAGATCGCCACCAACCGCATCCATGAGCAGGAAATCTCCGTTCTGGCGCTACACCTCCTGCAAGCGTCGCTGGTGTATGTGAACACCCGCATGCTTCAGACCGTACTGGTTGAGCCGAAGTGGGCGGGGCGGATGACGCCGGAAGATTATCGTGGTCTCACGCCGTTGATCTACAGTCATGTGAACCCTTATGGCCGCTTCGACCTCGACCTGAACGACCGGATTGATTTTGGACGGCTTGCAGCGTGAGGCGGCTGATCGGCCTATAACATTTGGGTACACCCCAGAGTGATAGGGCCGAGTGACACCATTCGTCTGTCACAAAAGGGTGGGTTTGCGCTCAATGTGACGATACACTGCAAGAGCCACCCTAATGTGACGGATTTTGCACTTGGCTCGTATCGGATATGCCCGCGTCAGCACCACGGACCAGGATCTGGATATCCAGATTGGCCGCCTCAAGAATGCAGGTTGCGAAATTATCCGTTCCGAGACCGGATCGGGGGCCTCGCGGAGCGGGCGCACGGAACTGGAAACGATCATGCAGTTTATGCACACCGGCGACGAGCTGGTCGTGCTGCGGCTCGACCGGCTCGGCCGCTCCACGCGCGATGTCCTGAACCTGGTGCATGAGCTTGATGAAAAGGGAGCTTCGCTGCGCATCCTTGAGCCAGAGGTGACGACGGCGGGCGACATGGGGCGAATGGTCATCACCATACTCGGCATGGTCGCCGATATGGAGCTGAAGTTCATCAAGGATCGTCAGCGCGCCGGGATCGAAGCGGCGCGCGCCGAAGGCGTTTACAAAGGCCGGAAGAAGAACGTCGATGACGATGAAATCCGCCGTCGCCTTGCCGCCGGCGCCAGCAGGCCCGCGTTGCCCGCGACCTGAAGGTCTCACGAATGACCGTCTATCGGGCGCTCGACATTATTCCGTCACAGACCAAACTGCGGAAAAGCCGCCCACTGCCAGCATCGCCCTGCATCTGATTATCGAGAACTTCAACAAGCGTGGAAGAGGTAGAAACCCGCTCGGGAGCGGATTGAGGCGATGCTGGAACGCGACTACGCCATGGTAAAAAACGGCAATTGTGATTACAAACTGACCGTCGCCTATGACCCCGATCCGGATGGCATTTCCCTTGATGAGGAAATCCAAAGCCTCCTCTCCGAGATGTTCAACATCGCAGAGAGCTACAATTGCTCCATGGAAGCCGATATCTACGAGGTCGGTGGTCAGCAACGGTCCTGGTAGAATCAATCAAGCGTTCAGTGTTCGTTCTTCAACCTGGCCAAAATCGCAGCTTCGGGCCGACTGGGCCATCTTGGGTTCCTGCGCCCAGCGATAGGCGAGGGCCGCGGCGAAGATCAGTCCCAGCCCGATGAGGGCGGCGGTGATCCATTCCTTCAGGCGATCCCACCAGACCCCTGCGCTGACCCGCTGAAGCTCCCCAGCGGCTCGGTGGAGGGCATTGGCGGTGATCCATTCCTTCAGGCGATCCCACCAGACCCCTGCGCTGACCCGCTGAAGCTCCCCAGCGGCTCGGTGAGGGCATTGACCCCCACGCCTGCCTGTGCGGTCCATTCGGCGCGCTGGTGGGCGTCCTGCTCGATCTTCTGGGCCAGTGCGGCGACCTGCTGGGCGACCCCTTCGGCCCCGGCCTTGCGCATGGCGTCGAGCAGGGTGCGATAGTCTGCGCCGGGATCGGAGGGAGGGGGAGCATCAAACTCGGCAGGGTCGAAGGGATCAGGCATCGGCGGGGCCACCCTTGAAGGTCCAGCCCTCGAACGCCTTCCGGTCCTGATCGCGGCTGATCCGGCTCATCAGGTCATTGAGGTGGGATTCCCATGCGGGGTCTTTCATGGCGGCATCGAGGAGCAGACCGCCGAGGATGATCTTGCGGCGGGCATCGGCCTTGCGGTTAAGGGTGATGGCGCGGGCTTCCAATGCCTGCAACCGGGCCTTGGCCTGCTGGACCTTGCGACGGGCGGTTTCGATAGCCTCTGGCGTTGGAGCAGCCATGGTCAATCCTTTCGCTGTGCGATACTAATAGCACCGGACCCGACCGAGCGAAAGAGAGGAAGGGCGCACTTATGCAAACTTGCGTTTGCGTGCGTCAGGGGATACCCCTGAACCCCAGCGGGCTGTCGCCCGCGCCATGCTTCCGCATGGCTAGCAAGGGCGCGGCGATGGCAAGTTTCCATCTTGCGGTGAAGACGATAGGCCGTTCCGCCGGTCGCAGCGCGACGGCAGCGGCAGCCTATCGTGCGGGTGTCGAAATCACGGACGAGCGCACCGGCCTCGTCCACGATTACACCCGCAAGCAGGGCGTCGAACATAACGCCCTTGTCGTGCCCGCCGATGCCCCGGCGTGGGCCAGTGACCGGGCCGTGCTTTGGAACGCCGCCGAGCAGGCAGAGACGCGCAAGAACTCGACCGTCGCCCGCGAATATGAAATCGCGCTGCCCGCCGAGTTGTCGGCCGAGGCGCGGCGCGAGCTTGCGCTGGGCTTCGCACGAGAGATCAGCGAGCGGCATGGGGTGGCGGTGGACGTGGCGATCCACGCACCAGGTCGCGAGGGCGACCATCGCAACCACCACGCCCATCTGCTGACGACGACGCGGCGGATCGGCCCGGAAGGGCTGGGCGCGAAGACCCGCGAACTGGACCAGAAGACGAGCGGGGAGGTCGAGCGCTGGCGTGGCCGGTGGGCCGAGATGCAGAATGCGGCGCTGGAACGGGCGAACGTCCCGGAGCGGGTGGACCATCGCAGCCACCAGCGGCGCGGAATCGAGCAGGAGGCGACCGTGCATATGGGGCCGAGCGCGACGGCGATGGAGCGCCGTGCCGAGCATCAGGCCATGCGGGAGGGGCGGGCCTATGAGCCAGTAACGATGGTGGGCCAGCACAACGCCGGCGTCATCGAGCAGCGGGGCCTGCGCCAGTATATAGAGCGGGGGACCGAGTGGCTGCGCGATGCAGGGCAGCGGATATCGGGGAGGCTGCATGCGTTCGCGGCCACCTTGAGCGGCGCGGTCGATCGCGATCGGCGCGATGCAGCCGAGGCGCAGCGTCAGGAGCGGCTTGTCGCCGAGCGCACCCGCGAGCAGGCACAGGAGCGCCAGCAGGCGCAGGACCGTGAGAAGGTGGCGGAGAAGTTCAGGACCATAGCCGGGAAGCGCGATGCGGGCGCCCATGGCTATGGCGACCATAACAGCGACTGGAAGGCGACCCCGGAGGCGCTCCGCAAGGCGGTGGATGCCTATAACGGGGCGAACCAGCACACCAAGGATCTCTACATCGAGCGGATCCAGCGCGAACCCCAGATGGCGCGCGCGGTGGGCCAGTTGCTCCATGAGCGCGAGCTGGTCCTGCAACGTGATCGTGGCATGAGCCGATGAGGATGACGGAAAACCCTGAAATCGGGGTTTTCGTGCATATTCTCAATCCGGCAGGGTTTTTCGTGCAGCCAGATCGCGGCGGCGGCGCGGTCGTGAGTGTGCCGGTTAGCCATGCGCGGATTCATGTGTTTGCCGACAACCGGTTAGACGATTGATCTGCCAGTCGGCCGCGCCCAGATTGCGAGAGGAAGTGATGCCAACGCGGCGATCCCCAGAACAATCCAACTCGGATCCCGTAGAGCTTTCGCTCTTGAAGGTTCGAACTCAAAAACCAGCCCCCACCAAAGCCATGCGGTCACGGTTGAGACGCAAACGGTGATCGGGATCATCCAAAATCGGGGGGTACGCCTCGCCAAGAAGAAATGAACAACGACCGTAATTAGGCTTGGGACAAAACCTGCCTTCATTGACGATTTGATCATCAGCCAAGGCGCAAACAGAGTCGGAAACAGCATCAGCGGCAACATGATGTTGAGAATGACTAACCCCACAAGTGGTAATGCAACAGACCATCGCAGTACACGAAATGTGGATGCCGCTATCACGCGATAACGATTAAACCGCACAACATGTGCGTCCGAATAGCCAGCCATTCTATATCCTCCTGCCTTTGCGGAGGTAGTGGAATTATCTTACAAACAGATGCACGGCCGACAATCAGGCGATAGCCGCCAGTCGTCTTTAGAGCAGGCGACACGAACGAGGGCGAAAATAGCTGCCTGTCGCCCATCGACCAAGGTTCGACTTCTGTCCCTATCGGCTCAAGCATCCCAACCTCAGCCCAACGATCCAAGCGTGACCGGACGCTCGATCCTGCTATAGCCGAGCACGGGCAGTGTTCAATCATGGCGCGGCCCAAGTAGGAGAAGATGCATGCTTTTTCACACGATGGTTGGATCGAACGACATCGAGCGGGCAAAGCGCTTTTACGACACGGTGCTTGGCACCCTCGGAGTTGGGGAGGCGACGATCAACGTGGCCGACAGTGGCCACACGCGCCTGATCTACAACAGTGGGAATGGGGCCAATTTCATTGTCACCCAGCCGATCAATGACGAATCGGCAACCGTCGCGAATGGCAGCACAGTTGCTTTTTCATGCGATTCGCCAGAGCAGGTGAAGCAGTTTCATGATGTTGCAGTCGCCAATGGTGGCACGTCGATCGAGTTAGCGCCCGGCCCTCGCGAAACAGCGTCTATGGGTACGATCGTACTCGCGTACTTCCGCGATCCAGATGGAAACAAGCTATGCGGCATCCACTTCCCCAAATGACGCTGCTTTGCATCGTTTAGCCTGAGTCAGCTGCCCGCCAATGCTTTGGTGGGGCAGCAGGGCGCTCTCTTCCCGACCGACAATCAGGCGTTTTGCGACAGGTTCCATTAGGATCAGCGCCCTTCATCCCTTGCGCGGACGATAGCACTAAATTCTGAAATTACCTGCTGCACGTTGCCGTCATCGCACACGTTAAGCGAGTGGTGGACTGAAACGGCCTGATCGGTTCGCATTTCCAGCCAAGTAATCCGGGCTGTGTTCGGCGAGGGATGGGTCTGCTCTAGCGCGATCTGTTCACTATATCCCGCGATCACATCGTTGATGGCCTCCAGCGCGACCTCATAGGCAATGGCCTGCGTTTGGGACCATAAAGGGCCGGTTGGAGCATCCATGGTTTATTCCTCGCCGCTAGGGCTGTCGCCCTGGCGGCTGAACAGGCGCGACCAGAAACCGCGCTGTGGAGTAGGTTGAGGGGCAGCGCGCTGATCGGTCAGGGCAAGCCGTTGTGCCTGTTCTCGCCAAGCGTTCCGTTCTTCGCGCAGTTCCGCAACCTGCTCACGCAACAGCCTGTTTTCAGCCTGTAAACCGGGGTGTCACTACCTGTTATATCAGGCTGTAAAGGTTGCTGCACCTCATTTACAGGGGGCCATACGCGGAACAGTTCGACAGGCTCAATCCGCCACTCGCCATTATCTGACTTTTGGCCAGAAACGCGGCCTGTCTTGATTGCTTTCATGAGCGTTTGGCGGGTGACACCGACCTTTTCCGACGCTTCTCTTAGGGTGATACTCATAGTGTCACTCGCTGTTAAGGTGTCCTGTGTAGTATCTATATACCGGTTGCATCATCATCGGGCGATGTATCGGATGCACGGAGTTTGTTACCTAGGCCCGTGACTAGCTGGGAGAGTTCCTCCTGCATCGCTGGGTCAGGTTCCGACTGTTGGGTGGCAGGCAAGTCTGGTTCCATACCGTCAAGGAATGGCTGCGCTGGCGGGGGAGTCCGGGGCCGCTTGGTAATTGGCGCTCATCTCGGAACAATGATGGCAAACGGCGGAGCGGCACCTGTTGGCCCAGTTCCTCAAAGTCAGGTTGTTCCGCTTCCGATATGATGACCGCAGCACTGAACAGCGAGTAGCGCAGGCCGTCACGCTTACCCGACCATGCTACCCGATCATTGATGATGTGGGCATTTACGGTGCCATTTTCCCCAATCTGACGTATCTCTATCCAACGATCCTCGGCTAAAACATCTACGGCGCGTTGAACTGTGCGACGGCTGCATTTCATCAATGCTGCCAAGGTCTTTTGACTTACGACAACAGCATTATGTTCACCAACTCGTGCGGTTAGGATGTGCATTAGCTGGGCAGCTTTAGGAGCTTTCTCGATCAGACTAGCCCATGCTTCATGGGCTGCCCGCTCTGTTTGAACCCAGTGGCCTGGTGGTTGTCGCTTCACCAACTCGGACATTTTCAAAACCCTCCGCAGATGGCGCAGGGGTGCGTCATCCTTGTCCAATAATTTGACATGGGTGGCGGTTTATTCGACCTATTTCAAGTCAATAAATTGGACATAGAGTGTAAATAGATTGCCAAGGATGGCGCAGGGGTGCGTCATAGCTGGTGACGCAGGGGTGCGTCATAGCTGGTGACGCACCCCCCCTGCTAACTCGTTGATTTAGCTATGTGTTTTTTTCGCCCCTTCTATGTAATCTAAAGGGGGTGCAAGCGCGAACTTAAGCGCTGGCGAAGCAACCCCTTTAGAGCAGAACAAAAAGTGAACGTTGAGTGCCGCTAGTCGCGGCACGCGTTGGGCGTACTCGGATAGGAATCCTACCCCTTCCACGTTGCGCAATGCTGCAAGGTCCCAATTGGCTATCAGGAGGTGTAGGAGGCGATTTCCGGCTCGTAGAGCGCAGGGGTGCCGTTGGGGGCAGGTCTGTGCGATCCAAGGGCTTGGCGTGCCCTGACGGGCACCAGAAGGGAAACCGGACTGATGCCAGTTTCTACAGCTTCCCAATATGGGAATTAAGGGGTTGTTTCCCATATTGGGAAATGACATAGCCCGCTCATGAGGATCATCGCCCGCAAAAACATCGTAGCCTATTTCGCGACGCATCCCCTGACCCGTGCGTCATTGACACATTGGCTCGAGGTTGCAGAAAATGCGGACTGGTCTTCGACAATCGAAGTCATGGCCGATTTTTCAAAAGCAAAAACGGTGACGGCAGAACGGGTTAGATTTGAAGTGGCGGGCGGCGATCATAGAATGATCGTTGCGTTCCATTTCCGGCGAGGGATCGCTTTCATAAAGTTTATTGGGACACATGCTGAATATGACCGCATCGACGCCGCGACCGTCGATCAGTTTTGAAGGACAGGCAAATGGATATCAGACCTATCAGGAACGATGACGACCATCGGGCGGCGGTCGATGAAATCCGCGTTCTCTGGAGCGCGGAAGCGGGCAGCGCGGACGAGGATCGTCTCGATGTGCTGGCAACCCTGGTCGATGAATATGAGCGGAAGCGGTGGCCGGTCGACAAGCTGGACCCGGTGGAAGCGATTGAAGCGGCCATGGAGGCGGAAGGCGCACCCGTGCCGATCTGGCGTCCCTGATCGGGCAATCGCGCGCGACCGAGGTTCTGGCCCGCAAGCGGGGGCTGACCCTCCACATGATCCGCAAAATCGAACGGGCATGGCATGTTCCTGCATCGATCCTTGTCCGCGAATATCAATTATCGCGCTAAATCAGGGCTGCTGCTCGTAGAGGGGCACCCACTTTCCTTTGCACGTCTGGGCTTTGGCGTCCCATTTGGCGGTGCATCCGTATAGCTGGCGCTCGATCTTGGCCCAGTC
>NZ_FBXK01000004.1 GCF_900013425.1 Sphingobium sp. Z007 | reverse complement strand
GCTGCGTCGCGCTAGCCGCGTTCATGGCGGAACTGGCGACCGCAGGTAATCAATCCGGGATCGTTTTCGATGATCCTGTGTCCTCGCTTGACCACATGCATCGTGAGGCGGTGGCAAAGCGCTTGATCGATGAAGCGTCGCGCCGGCAAGTGATCGTGCTGACGCACGACCTCGCCTTTCTATTCGAGTTGGAGCGAGCCGCCCAAGATGCGCAACCGCGTCCCCAAGTGTCGATGGGTTCAGTTTCCCGAGGAGCGGACAAGGCGGGATTCTGCCGCAACGAACCACCTTTCAAGGCGAGGCGTGCCGTCGATATCATGGGCAGCCTTACGCGCCAGCTCGCGAATGAGCGCCGGCATTTCGAGCAAGGTGATGAAGATAATTGGCGCGTAACCGTCAAGTCGATCGCTGGCATCATGCGGGATACATGGGAAACCGCGGTTGAGGAAACAGTCGGGCATGTGATCCGTCGCCTGTCCTACAAGGTCAACACGGGCGGGTTGATTAAGCTCACCGCCGTCAGCCAAGCCGACTGCGAAGCCATGCGCGACGGTTATGGACGATGCTCTGAAATGCTGCATTCGGCGGCGAGAGAGCTAAACCGCCCCCTCCCCCGCCCCGAGGCTCTTGCCGCGGAGATTGACGCGCTCAACCATTGGGCGACTGATCTCCGCCAGCGCCAAGAGGCAATGAGACTTCCATAAACTAAGCAACTAAGCCACTAAGCGACTTAGTCACTAAGCGTTTTAGTTACTCCAGCGCACCCTACGGGCCGCGCTCTATCTCCGCTGCGCTTCGACCGAGCCGCCGTGCCGGCGTCTCGGTAGGGTAGACGCGAGGCGCCTCTTGCGAGGACGCCCCAGCGCCTCCCCCCGAACCGTGCTTGCACCTTTCAATGCACACGGCTCTCCATTCTGTCTGGCATCCGGCCACCATGATGGGCAACATGACACTTTCGACATAGGACGATGGTCCTGCGCCGCCGTGCTGATTGCACCCATGGCGTCAGTTGGCGCGCCGTTTGTCCTTTAAGCGGTGAGGATGATGCATCTCGAACGGTCCGTCAGTATCGCCGCACGCCTCGCATTCTTCGGCGCTGAGACGGGTGACGAGATCGTTCGAACTCTGCGCAATGCGCGAGCCAACCGTAATGGCATCAACGACGGGATTGCCCCATGCCTGTACGATCAGATGCTTCAGTTTCCATACCTTATGGACGCGCGGCTCGCCCCGGACCAAGGTCGTTACGCCGTGATCCGACCCCATTTTCAGATATTCCTCGGCCTGCCTTCTCGTCGAGCGTCGCCGGCATGCTACAGTCGCAAAGAGGCTCCTGAGCATTACCAGTTCGAGCTTGTCGAGCGACGCTTTCACGCCGTCGGCGATCGCATAATAGGTCGCGAAGCCCGGAACTCTGAGTTATAGGCAACGATAATCTCCGCTACACTGGATTCCATGAGTTGCGGACGCACCCGGCCATTCCTCATGTCGAGGTTGCCGAGCTTTTTGCGCCTGCAAAATGCATAGACCCGGTCCCTCGCCACCCACAACTTGATGTTCCCCCGCGTTGGCCGACGAAGGATGCGTCGCATCCCGCCGCCGACCTTCTGACGCCCCGCCATTGTTCCGGGAGAGCGCAACGTGAAGGCGCATACATGGAAGCCAAGGAACGGCGATCCCCTCGACGCATCGCGAACCCCGGTTTTCTCCGGTGATACCGCCAGATTGAGCCGATCAGCGAGGAAGCGCTGTATATCGGCCATGATCTGAACGGCCTCCGCCTTGCTGCCGATCACACCGACAAGAAAGTCATCGGCATAGCGGCAGTAGCGAAGGCGACGGAAGTTGGGGTCCATTGGATCGACGGACGGTATCTTCCGCCTTTCCCGATTGATGGCTTCGATCCGGGCTAGACAGGCCCGGACTTCTACCTCATCCGCACCATCGGCACGGACTGCATCGATCTTCTTACGAAGTGCGGCGATCTGCTGGGTCTGGGCGACATAGGCAGGATTGGCCCGCCGTTTGGCGCCCTTGTCGAAGCCCGCCCGCATTTCCTCCATGAACAGGTCAAGCTCATGGAGATAGATGTTGGCAAGTAAGGGCGAGATGACCCCACCCTGCGGAGTGCCGCTATAAGTCCGTTCGAACTTCCATTCATCCATGCACCCTGCCTTTAGCATCGTCCCGATCAGATCGATGAACACAGGATCATCGATCCGGCGGGCCAAGAGGCCGAGCAGGATGTCATGGTCGATGTTGTCGAAGAACCCGCGAACATCCACTTCGATCAGCCATTTCGCACCCGTCCAGGTTTTGCGGATCTCTTCGAGAGCCGTGTGGCAGGAGCGACCCGCGCGGAACCCATGGCTGTGCTGCGAGAACACAGGCTCATAAATCGCCGCGAGGATCATTCTCGCCGCCTCCTGAACGATGCGATCATCCGCCGTAGGATGCCCAATGGGCGCATTTTACCATTGCCCTTGGGGATATAGACCCGCCGCACTGGACGAGGGCGGTAACGGCCTTCCGCCACGCGTTCGACCAGACGATCAAGCCTCGCCAGCGTCATGCCGTCGAAGGTCTGGCCGTCTACTCCCGGCGTCATCGCACCCCGATTCCGGGATACTCTATCATAGGCCCGCTCATATAAGCAGCGGGACCGCATGAGGCGGTTGAGACCGTTGATCCGCTTGCCCGCCCGCGACAAGGCCGGAAGCTTCTCGATCCGTCTCAGGATAGTAGCGGTTTGCATCAGCAATCCCTTTCCTTTGATCCATCGAGGTTACAGAACTGCCGTCCTTCGCCCGGATGCTGCGGATTTCGACAAGGATCGCTCCCGCTTATACCGCTGCCCCGTCCGCCTCGCGGCGGCTGTCCCGGCCATTACACCGGGCGTTTGACTACTATGACGGCTCCGTCGCCATGCAGGTCCGAACAAGCCGTCCTGTTTAGGCGATCCCGCAGTTGCGCGAGTGAGGAGTCGCGGTGCGTTTAGGTGCCCCGTTCATTTCCTGATCCCCTTACGGGGCCACGCCGGGCGGACTGGCAGCGATTTGCAGGGCCGTGCTCCTCGCTCCGCTCGGGACGGTGTGTCAGCTGCGTTCACCGTCACCTACCTAGTGGTCGTTGGAAACTGGGATTCAGACAATCCAGTCTTCACCATGCGCACCTTGCCTGCTGGTCAACCGTCAGGCTGCGGCGCCCGACTTCGATCCATCCACCGACATGCTATGGTCCCGTTTCCCTTTCGGAATTTCAGCCGACTCATCATCGGCACCGGTAAGTCGGTCAGGCATGAGCTATGCCAATAAGCTCAGTTCATACGAACACTCCTTTCTTCTCCGCGCCACAACGGCGCACTCCCTTACGGGTAACGATCGCTCGCGCACGCGGGCCTCGGCCCGCATGAAGCCGCCGGCGACGCCGGCGAAGATCTTCGTCAGATGGGGAAAGGGAGCGCCGCCCCCTCTCCCCAGCAACGGCAATCAGCCAGGCCGTGGCTCGCTGCGCTGCGCCCGCACCACCCCGGCAGATTCCCGTTGCCCCCCTCTCCCCCGCTGTTCGCCACGAGGCAGGGCCGATGGCCGAGGCCATCGCCCCCAGGCGATTTAGAAGAGGAGAAGATCATGGAGCAGGACAATCGCGAGAGCTGGCTGAACCGGGTGGCGATCGGCCTGACCCCGCTGTTCGACGCGCTGGACACCCCCCTACCCTCTCGCGTCCGAGTTGCGATCGGCTTCACCAGTCGGGGCGCGAAAGGCCGCGCGATCGGCGAATGTTGGGACAACCGGTGCAGCGCGGACGGCCACTTTGAAATCTTCATCCGTCCAGACCTCGCATACGCACCCGACGCAATGCCCGCGCAGATCGCGGCAATTCTCGCGCACGAACTGGTCCACGCGGCAGTCGGCATCCCGGCCGGACACGGGAAGGCGTTTAAACGTATCGCGGTCGGACTTGGCTTGATGGGGCCGATGCGTTCCACCAACCCCGGCGACGCCTTCCTTGCTACCGTCGCGCCGATCCTTTCAGCAGCAGGCCCCCTCCCCCACGCCCGGCTCGACACGGGCGGCGAAACCACCGCGCCAAAGAAGCAGACAGCGCGGATGCTCAAATGCGAGTGCCAAGCTTGCGGCTACACTGTCAGAACCGCGCGCAAATGGCTTGAGACGGCGGGCGCGCCCTTGTGTCCGATTGCGGGGCATGGGCCGATGCTACACGACCCGCTGGGTCCCGATGAGGAGGGCTGACGATAGCTAAGCGACTAAGTCGCTTTACGACTAAGCGGCTAAGCGGTATAAGTCGCTTAGCCGCTTAGTAGGAGCAAAGCTGTGCAAGTATGGGCCGTCATCGCGCAGAAGGGTGGGCAATCGAAGACCACTCTTTCAACCGGCTTCGCCGTTGAGGCGGCGCGGGAAGGGGCATCCGTCGTCATCCTTGATGCCGACGACCGGCAAGGGTCGGCGCTCTATTGGTCCGAACGTCGCGACGACGACGACGTGGTAGTGAAGGACAGCAGCGTCGCCGGCCTGCCTCTCCACGTTTCGCGTGGACGCGCCAGCGGCAAGGTCGATCTTATCATCATCGATACGCCCGCGAACTCCAAGGACATTGCCATGCTCGCGGCCGAGCAAGCGGACTTCGTCATTGTCCCCGTCGCACCGCGTGGGCTGGACGTTCATTCAGTGTTGCAGACCGTCAAGCAGGTGCAGCAGGCCGGCACCCCATTTGCGGTCATTTTGACACAGGTTCCGCATCAGGGCGGGGAAGGGCAGGAGGCCCATGCTGGCTTCGCCGCCAAGGGCGTGACGCTGTTCGACAGCCGGCTCCATTTCCGCAAGGATTTCTACAAAGCTACGCCACTCGGCCGGACGGCGGCAGAGACAGAACCGGATAGCAAGGCTGCGGCCGAACTGCGCGCAGCCTATAATGAGGCTAAGCGACTAAGCGGCTTTACGACTAAGCCAGTAAGCGAGGCAGCGTAATGGCAAAGAGACCGTCCGCACTTGCCAGCATCTTCGATGACGAGCCCGAGGGGGCGGCAGCGGCTCCCATCGCCGAGGCTGTCTCCGAGCCGCAACAGGCGGCCGCGCCGCGCCGATCACGGCGCTCGGCCGAGACGCCCTCGCCAGTAGCGCCGGCGCGTCGCAGCAGTCATCCAGGCAAAAAGCCGGTGCTGATCCACATTCCCGAGGACATGCACCGTGCACTGCGCCAACTCAGTGTGGAAGAGGGCGGGGAGCCGCTCACTGTCGTCACCGAGCGCCTGCTCCGCCAGTATCTCGTCAAGCGGGGCCACACCAGGTTCGCCCCGTGAGCAAGCGGCGTGATCCCAATCCCGAGTTCGACCTGTTCATCCCGGCGCTTGGTGACCTCCCGCTCAAGGACCAGCGGGAGGTTATGGAGCGTCCGTTCTTCTCGTTGCAGAAGCGCAAGCGCCTCAAGCCCATCGAGTATCGCAGCCCGGATGGCGAAGCGTGGGTGCGCGTGCAGGCGATCCCCGACTACGGCATGGCGACGATTTGGGATGCCGACATTTTGATATGGGCGGCATCTACCCTCAATCGCATGAAGCAGCAGGGCTTGAACGACCTGCCGCGCACGCTGACGACGACGCCTTATGACCTGTTGCGAGCTATCAAGCGCGGCACTGGCGGCAGGGATTATCAAGAGTTGCAGGCGGCGCTGCTTAGGCTCCAGACGACCTCCATCACCACCTCAATCCGCGCGACCAAGCGCCGGCAGAAGGCCGGCTTCAACTGGCTCGATAGCTGGACTTTCGACACCGACGCCGAGACCGAGCAGCCACGGGGCATGACGCTGACCCTTTCGGATTGGGTTTATGAGGGGATCGTCAACGAGAAGTCGTTGCTCACCATGCACCCTGACTATTTCCTCCTGTCCGGAGGCCTGGAGCGGGCGCTGTATCGCATCGCGCGCAAACATGCCGGCACGCAGCGCGGGGGGTGGTTGTGCCGGGTCGAGGTGCTTCGCGACAAGACAGGCAGCGATGCCCAGCCCAAAGAGTTCAATCGGATGCTTCGGCGCGTGATCGAGGCTGACCAGCTCCCTGATTATACGATGGAAGCAGCCGAAACGACCGACAAAAGCCCGGCTGTGCTGTTCAGGCTCCGCGGTGAGGCTGAAGCATTAGCACTGGCAGAGAAGATGCGCGTGGAGGAGGAGCGGCGAGCCCGCCTTGACGCCGATCGTCGGCGTACGGAAGAGGTGGACGCCCGAATGGACCGGCTGGCCGGCCGTCGCTAACTATCGGGGTTTCACCCACCGCAGCCCCCAACTATCGGGGTTTCACACACCTGCTGGTTTGCCGGGCAGAGTCGGACAAGCTCCGGCCGGCGTAATGCAGCGTTCGCGCTGTGGATAACTGGCACGGAAGAGCCGTTCAAGCCATCGCCGGAGTCGGGGTTTCACACACCTTTTCGTCGGGGGATCACCCACCGTACTATCGGGGTTTCACACACCGAATCACGGGGTTTCACCCACCGGGTATGTCGGTAAGGTATTGAAAGTAGGGTGGGAATTGGGCTCTTTTTGACCCTTAACCTTTTTAAGATTCCTATTTAACAGAATCACTTAATGTCACCGCATCGCTCGACAAACCAAAAGACGATCAATGGAATCGGCCTAAGGGCCGATGCGCTATTAGTTTCGTGCCGCCTTCGGCGTCACAGAGGCGGCACAAGCGCCGCTGGCTAGGCGAGAAGAAGTAAGGGCGAGTCGGAGCGAAAGTGCCCGCCACGGTCGCCCAGGCGCGCCGTGAGGGCGGGAAAGAAGTTTTCGGTGGTTTGGGTGGTTTGCCACGACGAACGTCGCCAGCGGGGCTCAAATCACGCGGGATCGAACAGCCCGGCAAACTCACGCTGGTCGTAGTAGCGGATTTTCTCGACCGCGAGCGGATGTTCGCCCTGGCGCAGCAGCAGGAGCTGGTCGGACCGCATCCGCATGATTTCGTCGGGTGTGGCGAGACGGCGGGCAGAAACGTGTCCGCTGATGCTTTCCGAGGGGCCGGCGCGGTTTTCACCCCAGCCGGTGCCACGCGACGTGCTGACGGTATCATATTCGATCGTGGTGTCGCCGATCGTGCGCGAGAGCATGTCGGCGGTCGCATGATCGTTGACCCCGAACGTCTGGATCACGCCCGCGTTGGACATGAACGTGCCGGCGCGCTCGCCATAGGTCGCCTTGAGTTGGTGCATGTCCTGGAGAATGGGCCAGAGCTGGAGGCCGTAGCCCGCCATCAGCCCCATCGCGCGCTCGACCGGTTCGAGGCGGCCGAGGGCGGCGAACTCGTCGAGCAGGAACAGCACGGGCCGGGCAGGGCGGGCGGTGGACCGCGCCATGTCGGTGACAGCTTGGCTCACCAGCAGTCGCAGCCAGCGGGCATAGGTATCGAGCCGATCGGGCGGCAGGCACAGGAACACGGTGGCGGTCGTGTCCTTCAATTCGGCAAAGGTGAAATCAGATGCGGCGGTGCTGGCAACGATGCGCGGGCTGTCGAGAAAGTGGGTGTGGCGCTGCGCCGAGGACAGCACGCCGGCGGCTTCGCGGTCGGACTTGCCGAGCTGGCGGTTGGCGGCGCGGGCGATCAGGCCACCGGCGCCGGCGCTGTCCTGCATATCGGCCAGCAGCGCGGCGAAACCGGCAGGGGCCAGCGTCAGCTTGTCACGCACCGTCGCCAGCACGCGGCGATCGGCAGGTTCGTGGACGACGGTGTGCAGGATCAGCCCGGCGATCAGCGCCTTGGCTTCCTCGTTCCAGTGGGCTTCGCCCGATTGTCCCGGCGCGTCGTGGACCAGCGCGTCGGCGAGGGTGTTGGCATCTTCCGCAAGATCGAGGCTGGCGGGATCGAGCCGGTCGAGCGGATTATAGCGGGCAGGGGGCTGACCCGACACGCCGAACGGATCGAGGCACCAGACCTTTCCCTTGGCGGCACGCGCCCGGGCGGTGACGCGAGCATTCTCACCCTTGGGGTCGATGCAGATCACTGAGCGATCGAGCAGCAACAGGTTGGGGATGATCGTGCCGACGCCCTTGCCCGAGCGGGTGGGTGCCATCGTCAGCAGATGCGCCGCGCCGTCGTAGTGGAGCAGCTTGCCCGACTTCGCCGAGCGGCCGATCAGGAGATCCCCGTTCGCCTCCAGCTTCCGCACGTCGGTACGGTCGCCGAAACGAGCGGAGCCGAGCAGATCGTTGCGCTGGTTGGCGGCACGTCGGTTGAAGCGCCAGGCCAGGAACAGGATCGCGCCGGCCAGCAGAAACGGAATGTCGGTCGCGATCTCGCCATAACCGAAAATGCTCTTGAGCCAGGCGTTGCTCGCCATCAGCACCACGAAGGCGACGAAGACCGCGAACAGCGGGCTGATCCGTCGCCTGGGCATCAGTGCGCTTCCATCGGCGTGACCGGCAGGGACCGATCGGCGTCGGGATGATCGAGCAGCCGGAGCAGGATTTGCGAGACGAGGGGAGGGGGCACGCCCTCATCCAGCATCATCGCGAAAAACGCATCGTCGTTAGGCGTCGGGACCATATTCTCGATGACCAGGTTGGCGCGCGAGTCCGCCATGTCCTCGTGCCACATGGCGACTTCCGCCGGTGTGCCGCGCACGAAATCCATCGCGCGGACCTGGCGGCGGATCGCCTCGATATCAAAATCGCTCATGGCGCTTCGCTCCCTTCCGCTTCCGCGTCGAACGCCCGCTTGCCGCGCCGCTTCCACAGCGCCAGCACGTCGCTGGAATCGTCGCCGCGACCACGCCCGGCGAGATCGAGCAGCGCGCCGTAAAGGGTGGCGCGATCGTCGTCGGTCAGATCGACCAGGCCGGCTTTCTGGACCAGCCCGCCCAGCTCAATCAGGTGGCGTGTCCGTTCGCGACGTTGCACGACCCAGCCCCTACTATCCGTTCGTCGTTCCGCCGCTTCCGCCCGCAGCGTCGCTGCCCGGTTCAGCCGCAGTCCTCGATCCGTCGATTGCAGCAGCGCCAGCACCTTTGCGCCCGCGCCGTTGAAAGAAGGCCGCGCCCTTCGCGCGCCATGCCTCCTTCGCGTCCGCATCCTTCGATCCGATCGCATCGAGCAGCACGCCGGCGAGGGTTTCCGCATCGAGCGCATCGGCCCCGGTTGCGGCGACAAGCTGGCCCAACTGTTCGACCCGCTTCGCCTTGAGGGATCGTGCCTTGTCGTCCAGCGCCTTCAGCTCGGCATCGTAATCGCGAACCTTCCGCATCGCCTTCCCCCTTCCGTGCATTGATAACCAGCATTCTAGCGCACCCAGCTTGAGGGTAAAGCCGGAACGATCAGGAAGCAGCACCAAGTCAGTCAGGAGGAGCGAAGCGGAGGATGAGTGCGCGCTTATACGTCGTTGCCGACGTGCGCTAAGTAGGGCAGTGTGCGGAGCGTCATGGCGATCTACCACTTCTCCGCCAAGGTTGTGAGCCGCGCGAACGGATCGAGTGCGGTTGCGAGCGCCGCCTATCGTTCCGCGTCCGAGCTGCACGATGATCGGCTGAACCGCGATCACGATTTCAGCAACAAGGCGGGCGTGATCCACTCCGAGGTGATGTTGCCAGAGGGCGCACCGGAGCGTTTAAACGACCGCACAACCTTGTGGAACGAGGTGGAGGCAGGCGAGAAGCGCAAGGACGCGCAGCTTGCCCGCGAGGTGGAGTTCTCGATTCCGCGCGAGATGAACGAGAAGCAGGGCGTCCAGCTCGCCCGCGATTTCGTGAAGAAGCAGTTTGTCGATCGCGGGATGGTCGCGGACCTGAACGTGCATTGGGACAAGGCGAAGGACGACACGCCCAAGCCGCACGCGCATGTAATGATGACGATGCGCGAAGTCGGTCCGGAGGGGTTCGGGAAGAAGAACCGGGATTGGAACAGCACCGAGCTGCTGAAGGACTGGCGCGAGGCGTGGAGCGCGCATGTCAACGAGCGCATGGCCGAGCTGGGGCTTGAGGGCCGGATCGATCATCGCTCCTATGAGGCGCAGGGGATCGGGCTGGAGCCGCAACACAAGATCGGACCCGCAGCATCGCGCCGGCCGGAGCAGGGACTTGAGGCGGAGCGGATCGAGGATCACACGCGCATCGCCCGCGAGAACGGCGAGAAGATCATCGCCAACCCCAATGTCGCGCTGGACGCGATCATGCGGCAGCAGGCCACGTTCACCACCCGCGACCTTGCGACGTTCGCGTTCCGACACAGCGACGGCAAGGAGCAGTTCGACCAGGTGATGGGGGCGGTGCGCGCCAGCCCCGAGCTGGTCGCGTTGGGGAAGGACGGTCGCGACCAGGAGCGGTTTACTTCCCGCGATATGATCGCGGTGGAGAATCGGCTTGAGCGTGCCGGCGACGAGCTGGCAGGCCGTATCGGGCATGGCGTCGGCGACCGGCAGCGTGACGCCGCGATCAGCGCGGCCGAGGGGCGTGGTCTTGTCCTGTCGGCCGAGCAGCGTGACGCCTTCGATCATGTTACCGGCGACGTGGGGCTGGCGTCCGTCGTCGGCTATGCCGGCAGCGGTAAATCTGCGATGCTTGGCGTCGCGCGCGAGGCTTGGGAGGGGCAGGGCTACACGGTGCGCGGCGCGGCCTTGTCGGGCATCGCGGCCGAGAATCTTGAGGGTGGGTCCGGCATCCAGTCCCGCACCATCGCCAGCCTTGAACACGCATGGGGGCGGGGGCGTGAGCAGCTAGGTCCCAAGGACGTGCTGGTGGTGGACGAGGCCGGTATGATCGGCTCGCGTCAGATGGAGCGGGTGCTGTCCCAGGCACGCGATGCCGGGGCCAAGGTCGTAATGGTCGGCGACCCCGAGCAGTTGCAGGCGATCGAGGCGGGCGCGGCGTTCCGCAGCGTCACCGAGCGCCACGGCGCGGCCGAGATCACCGAGATACGCCGGCAGCGCGAGGACTGGCAGCGTGATGCGACCCGCGCGTTGGCGACCGGGCGCACCGGCGAGGCGATCCATGCCTATGGCGGCAACGGCATGGTCCACGCGGCCGACACGCGCGAGGCGGCGCGGGGCGAGTTGGTCGACGGCTGGGATCGGGCGCGTCAGGCCGAGCCGGGCAAAAGCCGGATCATCCTCACCCACACCAATGCCGAGGTGCAGAGCCTCAATGGCGAGGCGCGCGACCGGTTGCGCGCATCCGGCGACATTGGCGACGACGTGACAGTGAAGGCCGAGCGCGGCGAGCGGCAGTTCGCGACCGGCGACCGCATCATGTTCCTGCGCAACGAGCGCGGCATGGGGGTCAAGAACGGCACGCTTGCGACGATCGAGCGGGTATCGCCCGAGGGCATGGCGGTGCGCCTCGATGACGGGCGCGGCGTTGCCTTCGACACCAAGGATTATGCCCATGTCGATCATGGCTATGCGGCGACGTTCCACAAATCGCAGGGCGTAACAGTCGATCGTGCTCATGTCCTCGCCACCCCCGGCATGGACCGGCACAGCGCCTATGTCGGCATGTCGCGACACCGCGACGACGTGCAGCTCCACTATGGCCGCGATGACTTCGCCGATCAGCGCCAGCTCGTCCGCGCCCTGTCGCGCGACCGGGGCAAGGACATGGCGGGTGACTATGCCCGGCCCGAGCAGGACCAGGCGCGCGCGTTCGCCGATCGGCGCGAGATCCGGTTCCCGGAACTCGCGCGCCAGGTGGTGGAGAAGGTCCGCAACAAGGCCAGGGGCATGTTCGACGGATTCCGGCCGAAGCCGGCGACCGAGAAGGCGACGTCGCCGGATCGTGTCGCGGCCGATCGGCCGCTGGCATCCTCGCAGGCCCGCGCGATCGAACGCTATGGGCGCGCCGCAGCCGATATAGGCCGGATGCGGGACAAGGGGTTGCCGGTGCTGGCGCACCAGGAACAGGCGCTGGCGAAGGCCGGCGACGCGCTCGACCAGGTGCGGCCGCATGGCGCGCGTGACCTTGCCAGCGCGATCGAGCGCGACCCCCGGCTCGCGCGTGACGCGGCCGAGGGGAACACGGGCGGCGCGGCCAAGGCGATGGAGGCGGAGCGCCAGGTCCGCATCGACCCGGAGAAACGCGCGGGCCGGTTCGTGGAGCAGTGGCAGGGCTTGAAGGAGGCGCGGGCCAGCATGGAGCGTGCTGGCGACCGTGCGGGTGCGGAGCGGCTCGGCAAGCGCATGGAGAGCATCGCGGGCGGGCTGCAACGCGACCCGCAGCTCGAATCTGCTTTGCACCGTCGCGCGCCCGAGCTGGAATTGAAAATGGAGCGCGGCCGGTCGATCGCAAACGAGCTGGCGCAGTCGGTCACGATTGGCCGCGACCGCGACCGTGGCATGAGCCGGTAGGTGACGATGGACGACGATATTCAGGAAGGCGGCGATCCGGCGGAGGCGTTCGACCGGTTGCGCGCCGTCATAGAAGGCCAGGACCGCGAGCTGGCGTTGCTACGCCGTGCCGTGGAGGGATTGGCGGCCGAGCGGGCGCATATCGACGTGCCGGACTATACCGAGACGCTGGGGCGGATGCAGCAAGGCGTGGACGCCACGGCCGACCGGATCGCGGTCATCAATGACGTGATCGCGCGGAGTCCGGCGCTGGCGATGACGCCCGAGCAGATGGCGCAGCGGATCGCCGCAGCGGGCAACGCCGCACGGCGTGAGGACCAGGCGGCGCTCGCCAAAGCGGGCGAGGACAAGGCCCGCATCATGGCCGAGCTTCGCGCCGTCGCCGGGTCCGCATGGACACGGGCGGACCAGAAGAACCGGCAGCTATGGTTCGGGCTGGGCGGCGCGGCGGCGGGCATCCTTGCATGGGCGATCCTGCCCGGCCTCGTCGCGCGCGAGGTCGCGCCGGCGAGCTGGCAATGGCCCGAGCGAATGGCGGCACGGACGCTCGACCTTCCCCGTTGGGAAGCAGGGCAGCGGATGATGCAGAGCGCCAGCTCGACCGCGTTTAGCGCGATCGTCGCGGGCGATAAAATTGTGACGGCGAATCGCGAAATGATCGAAAGGTGCGAGAAGGCCGCGATCAAGACGGGCAAGGCAGTGAGTTGTACAATCAGGATAAAGCCGGAAGAGCAGCGATAGGCGTGGAGAGTACCCGGAATCAGCTGGATTGTGACGGCGAACCGAACTTGCCGACTTCACCACCGTGCCTGTGTGCTTTTGTTAAAGCCCGACGAACAGAGTTGCACTCAACACGTGATTGGTACGATCCTCTCCCCGTCGAAACACGCGTTGGTTCAGATAGCCTGGCTCTATCCGCACCCGGTGCGCGACCGGTACACCAATGCCGACGAAAGTGCGCCACTGGTCCACCCCGTCACGAGCGCCCCAGATCGTCGAGTTCAGATTCAAGAACCCCTCGGTGAAGGCGACCGCCTGCACCGCCCCTTCGCGCGCAATCGGCACCTGCAACCGAACGAACTGGCGCAGTCGCCATCCGGTGTCCTCTCGGCCCTCGATCATACGCTGTTCGAGCCGCGTGCGGCTGATAACCAGCGGAGCTCCGCCCCGTCCCCGAACAGCGGCGAACTGGACCTGCTGCCAGAGCCTGTGTTCATTGACTGTCTGGCCATTAGCAGGATCGGTGCGAATGTAGGCGTAACCGGCGATTGCGTGAGCGTCGCGTGCGATCCGCGCGCCGATCGCCGGCCTTGCTATAAATTGGCTGCCTCCCCCGACATCATCGGTCGCACGGGCCTGCGTTTCAAGCCACAGGAATAGGTCACCGCGTACTGGACCCGTAGCGATTACTGCGCCCCATGCTTGCGTGTCGTCCTGCGCATGAGCGGGAGTACAGAGGGAAGCGCTCCCGACACAAGCGAGCATAAAGGACATTTGTCGAAGGACCGGCATCTTCATCGGCTCTGCTCCCCTTGATGGATTGGACTAGAGATGGTGAGGCTCTGGGCTGCGGTGGCTTGTCGACTAGCTCAGGCCAACCACGCCGATCGCAGCCCCGATCGCCAGCACGACGGGCGTGGCGAGCTTGTTCTTCCAGCGGTACATGACCCCGAGCGCGACAGCGAAGATGAGCGCGCTGGTGACTAGGCCCAGTCGGCCCCAAGCTGCGATTTTGGCCAAGTCGGAGAACGTTTTGGGAACGTGGCATTCGGTATTGACGATGGAAATCATAGAAGAGGACAGTTCGCTCCATCATAGGGAGTGGGTTGATGGATCGGAGTATTCCGGGCGGGGATTTGATCGGACGATGGAGCCTGAGCTTTGCCGATATTGATTTTGTAAATTCGAAGCCGGCCCTGACGCGCCTTGGCCTCGCCGCGCAGCTGAAATTCTTCGCTTCCCTGGGGTTTTTCGCGATCGATCCCGGCTCAATCCCTACCGATGGCCTCTCGTATCTGGCCGAGCAACTCGGTGTCGAGGCTGGCGAGATAGCCGGTTATGACTTTTCCAGTCGGACAGCACGACGGCATTGTGCGGAGATCCTGATCCATCTTGGATATCACCGCATGAAGCGGGTGGATCGCGCGCAATTGACGGAATGGATTGCTGGCGAGCTGTGCCGGGCGGCCAGTCGATCAATGCCATGCTTGAGCATGTTTTCCTGTGGTGCCGGGACCGGCGTATTTATGGGCCGTCGCGCAAGGAGCTTGAACGTGTCGTTCGCTCACAACGGCAAGATTATCTGGACACCTGGCTGATCGGAGCCAGTGATCGGCTTTCGTCAGATGCGGTGGCGTTATTGGAAGCCTCGCTTGCCGATCCGGACAGCTCGACCGGATTCAACAGGATGAAGGGTGACGCCGGACAGGCAACGCTCGACAACATTCTCGACGTGACCGAGAAACTCGCCTTTATCCAGAGACTTGATCTTCCCCATGATCTCCTGACGGCTACGGGCAAGCCATGGGTCGATCAGATTGTTCGCCGCGTTGCCGGTGAAAAGGCCTCGGAGATGCGCCGGCATGCGCCGGCGCGACAGCTCGGCCTTTATGCGATTTATCTAATGTCGCGGGAGGCGCAACTCACTGACGCGATGATCGACCTGCTGATCGAAACCGTTCACAAGATCGGAACGCGCTCGAAACGCAAGGTGGTGGGCGATATCGCGAAAGACATCGAGCGGGTCTATGGAAAGGAGCGCCTGCTGGTCGAGATCGCCAGCGCCTCGATCAATGAACCATCGGGGCGCATCTGCGATGTCATTTTCCCGATCGCCGGTAAGGCCAAGCTGGCGGCGATCGTCAAGGAGAGCCATGCGAAGGGCGCTCTGGACCGGCGCATCTACAAGGTGATGCGTGGTTCCTGGGCCAATCATTACCGGCGCATGCTGCCAAGCCTGCTTTCCGTACTTGAGTTCCGGTCGAACAACGCGGTGTGGCGGCCGGTCCTGGCGGCCCTCGACTGGATCAGGAGCAAGGTGGATGGCGGATGCCGCTTCGTGCCATTGCAGGATGTTCCGATCGATGAGGTGATTCCAGCGCGATGGCGCAGTTCCGTCATTGATGACGATGGGCGGGTAAACCGGATCAGCTATGAGCTTTGCGTCCTGACGCAACTGCGCGACCGCATCCGCTCCAAAGAAATCTGGGTGGTCGGGGCGGATCGCTATCGCAATCCCGATGACGATCTTCCCAAGGACTTCGAGATCAGGCGAGATGCGTACTATTCCGGCCTCAGCCTGACGCCAGATGCGCAGGCGTTTTGCGCCTCGATCCGGGAGGAGCTTGAACGGGAACTGTTGCTCCTCAATGCCAATATTCCACAAAACGACAAGGTCCGGCTCCTGTGGCGCGGCGACAACCGGATATCGATTACACCGTTCAAGCCCTTGCCCGAACCGAAGGGTCTCGCTTCGATCAAAAGCGAGATCGGTCAGCGCTGGCCGATGACCGGACTGCTGGACGTGTTGAAAGAGGCTGCTCTGGACACGGGATTGATGGATGCTTTCGAAACGTCGGCCTCGCGGGTTACCCTGTCGAAAGCAGCCTTGGCTCAGCGTCTTTTGCTGTGTCTCTATGGCTTGGGCACGAACGCCGGGCTCAAGCGGGTCGCTGGCGCAACACCCGATGTCAGTTACGAGGAATTGCTGCATGTCCATCGCCGTTTCATCCACGCGCCAGCGCTGAGGGAGGCGTGCGCGCGGGTAGCAAACGCGACACTGGCAATCCGCAATGCCGCAGTATGGGGAGATGCGGGCACGGCATGCGCGTCCGATTCAACGAAGTTCGGCGCGTGGGACCGCAACCTGATGACGGAATGGCACGCCCGCTATGGCGGCCGTGGCGTCATGATCTACTGGCATGTGGAGAAGCGCGCGACCTGCGTTTATTCCCAGCTCAAGCGGTGCTCTTCCTCGGAGGTCGCCTCCATGATCGAAGGCGTGCTACGCCATTGCACCGACATGGAAATCCAGCGCCAGTACGTCGATAGCCACGGCCAGAGCGCAGTCGGCTTTGCGTTCTGCCGACTCCTTGGATTTGAGCTTGCCCCGCGGCTGAAAGCAGTGGCACGCCAGAAACTGGCCCTTCCCCAAGCCGGCATGCGCACGCGGCTTTCCAATTTACTGCCGATCCTCTCCAGCCCGATCGACTGGGACGAGATCGAGCAACAATATGACGAAATGGTCAAATATGCCGCTGCCATGCAATCGCGCACCGCCGATCCGGAAGCGATCCTGCTCCGGTTTGCCAGAGCCGAAGTGATGCACCCGACCTACAAGGCGCTGAGTGAACTCGGCCGCGCGGTCAAAACAATCTTCCTATGCCGGTATTTGCGTCAGGAGGCATTCCGCCGCGAGATCCACGAAGGGCTGAATGTGGTTGAGAACTGGAACGGCGCTAATGGTTTCGTGTTCTTCGGCAAGGGCGGCGAGATCGCCACCAACCGCATCCATGAGCAGGAAATCTCCGTTCTGGCGCTACACCTCCTGCAAGCGTCGCTGGTGTATGTGAACACCCGCATGCTTCAGACCGTACTGGTTGAGCCGAAGTGGGCGGGGCGGATGACGCCGGAAGATTATCGTGGTCTCACGCCGTTGATCTACAGTCATGGGGTCGTGCGGCTGAGCGGAACAGAAAAGTGTCATAAGGAGCCGTTTGGTTCGATACAGCGATAGATAGTCGCCGGGTGAACGTTAAAGGTTCTGGCGACGGCGCTGATGGACTTGCCCTCGAGTACGAGTTGGCGAGCGAGCTCAGCCTGATCGGGTCGCATTTTCTTTGGGCGTCCGAAGGCCACGCCGCGCGCCATCGCCGCCTTTCGACCTTCGTCGGTTCGGCTCAATATGAGAGCCCGCTCGAACTGGGCGATCCCAGCGAACACGGTCATGATCATCACGCCGGACGGGGACGTGGTATCGGCCCAAGGCTCATCAAGCGATTGTAATCCTGCCTGCTTTTCCTTGATGCGTTCCGCGATGTGCAGGAGTTCGATGGTGGATCGCGCTAAACGATCGAGGCGGGCGACGACGAGAACATCGTCTTTGCGCAGGTGGCCGATTAGACTTTCAAGCTCGGGCGGCCACGAGCGGCCCCCGATATTTTCTCCTCGAACATCATCTCACAGCCGGCCTCCGAGAGCCGATCGCGCTGGATTTCCAGGTTCTGATCCTCGGTGGAAACGCGTGCATAGCCAAGCTTCATGCGGTCGCTCCAAGCACCGTGCGAAAGTTACTGCAAAATGCTTTTATTTCGCACATATGTTTTGCGAAGAAATTCGCCTTGTTTATCGGCATCTGCCGTCCCCTTCGCAAAAGTTGGAAGTTTCGCACGGTATGCCCACCCGTCACCTCACTGACGCTCAGCGTCAGGGCTTTGCCTGCTTCGACGGCGAACCGTCGACAGACCAACTCGCGCGATATTTCCATCTGGACCAAACCGATCGCA
The DNA here is from genome assembly GCF_900013425.1 of Sphingobium sp. Z007. Taxonomy (GTDB): domain Bacteria; phylum Pseudomonadota; class Alphaproteobacteria; order Sphingomonadales; family Sphingomonadaceae; genus Sphingobium. Next base: position 12,976 of record NZ_FBXK01000004.1, on the reverse strand, counting down.
ACCTCATTGGAACTCTGCGCGGCGCCCACAATCGGCTCGGCTTTGGGGTGATGCTGACGAGCGCCCGGTTTCTGGGTGCATTTCCAGTCTCGGCCGCCGAGATCCCAGCGTCGGTCCTGGCGGGCGTGATCGAACAACTCGCTCTTGAACCCGGCACTGACGTGGATGGCTATTTTGCGGGAAGCCGGCGCATCCGGCACCTCGCGCTCATCCGGACGCACTGCGGCTTCACGGACTTTGGCGACAACGCGTTGGCGCGTTTCCGACTGACCCGATGGCTCTACGCCCTGTGTTGGAGCGGCGACGATCGGCCTGGGCCCCTGATTGATCGAGCTGCGGCGTGGTTGATCGCCAACAAGGTGCTGCTGCCGGGCGTCACGGTCGTCGAGCGATTGGTCGGCAGAATCCGCGATCGTGCGCGGACCAGACTTTGGCACCATCTGGTCGCCAGCTTGAGTGATGACCAGCGCGCGCGGATCGCCGCTCTGTTTGACGATGGCGACACATCCACGTTCGCCGCCTTGGACGCGCTGCGGACCATTCCCTCCAAGCGCATGCCGACCGAGCTCTTCCGCCACCTTGATCGGCTCGATGCGGTCCGGGCGTTCAATCTGCGGCCGGCGCCACCGCGGGGTGTTCCAGCCACAACCCTTGAGCGCCTCGCGCGGGTGGCGCGCGTCAGCAAGCCTTCGGCTATCGCTGCCCTTCAGGAGCCTCGTCGAACCGCGACCGTAGCCGCGCTCTTCCATACGCTCGAAGCGGCGGCCCAGGACGACGCTGCCGAGCTGGCCGAGGCTCTGCTTGCCGACTTGGTGAAGGGGGCTGAAGCCGCCGACAAGCAGGCCCGCCTGCGTAGCCTGCGCGATCTCGATGGCGCAGCGATGCTGCTCCACGCGATGGGTCTCTTGGTTTTGACCGACGACGGGCTGCCCCTCAATGAATGGCGAGACGTGCTCTTCGAGCGGTTGCCCCGTCCCGACATCGAGGCCGCCATGTCCAAGGTGGAGGCAATCGCCAAGCCCGCAGAGACCAAGCCATATGATCAACTGCGAACAAAATGGCGGGGCGCCCGGCGATTGTTCTTTGAAATCACCACCCGCATCGAGATCGACGCCGCCCCGGGCGGCAAAAACGTCAAGGCCGCGATCAGCTACCTCAAGGGCGTGGACGACTGGTCGTCTCTCGCCAAGATGCGCGGCGCACCGACCGCCGCGATCCCAAAGGCGTGGAGGCAACATGCCCTCGATCATGAAGGCAGGGTGAGAGACCCGAAAGCCTATGTCTTCGCGATCATCGATGCATGGCGTCTCGCGATCAAGCGTCGCGACGTGTTCGCCAAGCCCGGCATCCGATACGGGGATCCCCGGCGCGGGATGCTCGAGGGCGAGTCCTGGCACAATTCCAGATTGATGGTAGCACGCGCCCTGGGCCGATCTCTGGAAGCCGACACTGAGATCGACGGTCTCTCCCGCCTTCTCGATGAGGCATATCGTCATGTCGCCGGGCGCGCGGGCGACAATCTGGACCTGCGTTTCGAGACGGTCGCCGACAAGACCCAGATTGTGGTCACGCCCCTCGACAAGCTTGATGAATCCGAGAGCCTTCGTTCGCTTCGCGCCGCCGTCCAAACGCGCATGCCGAAGGCGGGGATGCCCGACATCTTTCTTGAAGTCATGGCGCGAACCGGATTTGCCAAGTCCTTTACCCATCTGAGCGAGCGTCAGGCGACCGTCGAGCACTTCGAGATAAGCCTGTGCGCGACCCTGGTCGGCGGCGCATGCAACATCGGTCTTGAGCCAGTCGTGCGCCCGGAATTTGCGGCTCTGCGTCGCGACCGGCTTTCTTGGGTCAGTCAGAATTTCATTCGGCCCGAGACCATCGCCGCGGCGAACGCTGCGATCGTTGCCGCTCACAGTCGCCTGGATATCGTCCGCCACTGGGGCGCCGGCGAGGTGGCCAGCGCGGACGGCATGCGGTTTGTCGCTCCGTCGAGTGCCATACACGCCGGTCCCAACCCCAAATATTACGGCCAGGAGCGCGGCGTCACTTGGTACAACATGATTTCCAATCAGTTCAGCGGTCTGGCGGAGCGGTCATCCCCGGCACGTTGCGCGACAGCCTGGTCGTCCTGGCTCTCCTGCTGGAGCAGGAAACCGAACTCGAACCTCTGGAGATCATGACCGACACCGCCGCCTATTCCGACGCCATTTTCGGGCTGTTCTGGCTCTTGGGCTACCGGTTCAGCCCCCGTCTGGCGGACATCGGCGGCGCGAAGCTGTGGCGCATCGACCGCCAGGCGAGCTACGGACAATTCGATGAGATTGCCTGGGGCAGGATCAAAGTCAATCTGATCAGGGAACACTGGGCCGACCTGATCCGTTTGGCCGGATCGCTCAAGCTCGGCCACCTCAAGGCCGCGGGCGTCATGCGCATGCTGCAGGTCAAAGACCGCCCAACGACCCTGGCCAAGGCCCTGTCTGAACTGGGGCGCATCATCAAGACGCTGCACATCCTGCGATACATCGACGATCGACCGTTCCGCCGGCGGATATTGTTTCAGCTCAACCGGCAGGAATTGCGCCACAAGCTCGGTCGGCGCGTCCATCACGGCGATCGGGGCGAAATCAGAAGCCCTCTGCGTCAAGGCCAGGAGGAGCAGCTTGGCGTCCTTGGTCTCGCCCTCAACTCCATCGTCCACTGGAACGCTGTCTACATGCAAGAAACCGTGCGCCAACTCAGTGAGGCCGGGACGCCGCCACTGCCCGCCGATATCGCTCGACTCTCGCCGATATCCTGGCGTCACATCAATTTCCTCGGGCGCTACGATTTCTCCGTGCCCGACGCCGTCGCAAACGGCGGCCTCAGACCGCTACGTCAACCTAATTCCGAATGGGACTTTTGAAAGAAAATAATGCCCCTTACGACACTTTCCTGTTCCGCTCAGCCGCACGACCCTCATGTGAACCCTTATGGCCGCTTCGACCTCGACCTGAACGACCGGATTGATTTTGGACGGCTTGCAGCGTGAGGCGGCTGATCGGCCTATAACATTTGGGTACACCCCAGAGTGATAGGGCCGAGTGACACCATTCGTCTGTCACAAAAGGGTGGGTTTGCGCTCAATGTGACGATACACTGCAAGAGCCACCCTAATGTGACGGATTTTGCACTTGGCTCGTATCGGATATGCCCGCGTCAGCACCACGGACCAGGATCTGGATATCCAGATTGGCCGCCTCAAGAATGCAGGTTGCGAAATTATCCGTTCCGAGACCGGATCGGGGGCCTCGCGGAGCGGGCGCACGGAACTGGAAACGATCATGCAGTTTATGCACACCGGCGACGAGCTGGTCGTGCTGCGGCTCGACCGGCTCGGCCGCTCCACGCGCGATGTCCTGAACCTGGTGCATGAGCTTGATGAAAAGGGAGCTTCGCTGCGCATCCTTGAGCCAGAGGTGACGACGGCGGGCGACATGGGGCGAATGGTCATCACCATACTCGGCATGGTCGCCGATATGGAGCTGAAGTTCATCAAGGATCGTCAGCGCGCCGGGATCGAAGCGGCGCGCGCCGAAGGCGTTTACAAAGGCCGGAAGAAGAACGTCGATGACGATGAAATCCGCCGTCGCCTTGCCGCCGGCGCCAGCAAGGCCCGCGTTGCCCGCGACCTGAAGGTCTCACGAATGACCGTCTATCGGGCGCTCGACATTATTCCGTCACAGACCAAACTGCCGGAAAAGCCGCCCACTGCCAGCATCGCCCTGCATCTGATTATCGAGAACTTCAACAAGCGTGGAAGAGGTAGAAAACCCGCTCGGGAGCGGATTGAGGCGATGCTGGAACGCGACTACGCCATGGTAAAAAACGGCAATTGTGATTACAAACTGACCGTCGCCTATGACCCCGATCCGGATGGCATTTCCCTTGATGAGGAAATCCAAAGCCTCCTCTCCGAGATGTTCAACATCGCAGAGAGCTACAATTGCTCCATGGAAGCCGATATCTACGAGGTCGGTGGTCAGCAACGGTCCTGGTAGAATCAATCAAGCGTTCAGTGTTCGTTCTTCAACCTGGCCAAAATCGCAGCTTCGGGCCGACTGGGCCGACTAGGCTCGGGGTGCGCGCGGCCGTAGTCCGGGCGAGGTCGAGGACCGTCACCACGATCAGGCCGACAACGCCGGCCGCCACCCCAGCAAGGAAGAGCTGCAACCGCTTGTGCTCGACCACGGCTTCCAGCCGATCGTATAACAGGAGCGAGAAGGCGAAGGCGGGAAGGAACATGCCAGCCGTCATCGCTAGCGCGCCCGCGAGCCCGCCGCTGATCCAACCGACGAAAGTGGCGAAGATGACGAGCGGAGCCGGCAGGATGCCCGAAAGGCCAAGTCCGTCGAGGAACTGCGCGTCGGTCATCCAGCCCCGTCCCACCGTGTCGTTCCGGATGAACGGGATCGCGGTGTAGGCTCCGCCGAAGGTGAGGAGCCCGCCCTTCAACCCGGCCCAGAACAGGGCGGCGGTGGTGGGAGCGGGTCCCAGAGCGCCGGCAGCGGCTCCCGTGGCTTCCGGGCCTCCCCCCCAGGTGAGGGCCGCCATGCCGACTGCGAGAGACACCACGACCGTAGCCAAGGCGTAGCGCCCGGTGGAGCCGAGCGCGTAGGCCGCGCCGGCCGCCGGAAGCACGATCCAGAAGCTGACGCCAGCGAGCGATGTAGCCGCCGCCGCAATTGCTGCGGCCCACAGCCACGGGTCGAGCAAGATGTGCTCACCGATGCGATGGACCGCGCGGACAATGACGGCGATCACCGCTGCTTGGACGCCTAGGAATGCGGCTCCGAGGAGCGTTCCTTGGATCGGGAGCCGCGTGTACGCCCAGGCGAGCGCGAGCATGAGCACGAGGCCCGGCAACATAAAGCCGAGTCCTGCGAGAAGGCCCCCCAGCCGTCCTTTGGCGCGGATGCCGAGATGAACGCAGAGTTCATGCGCTTCGGGCCCGGGGAGCACCTGCATGACCGCGAGGAGCTTGTTGAACCGGTCGCTGGGTATCCAGCGCTCCTCGTCCACCAGTTCGCGCCGGATCATTGCAATCTGTGCCACGGGTCCGCCGAACGCCATCATGCCGAAGCGCAAGAAGCGCAGGAATAGCGCGGGATAACTTAGCTCTGGCGGCCGGGCTTCATCCAGGGCCGCGCCCGCCGGGACAGGATGTTCGATGCTTGACATGTCCTGCTCCCCTTATGCGCCGCGTCGCTTGGTGAAATGTGCGTAGAAGCCGTCGAGCGCGCCTGACCCTTGGGCGATGCGCTCAACGTCAACGTCGGTGCCCGCGCAGATGCCGTTGATGAGCGCAGCGATGCCGGCGGTTTCCGGCCTACCGAACTTGTCGTCGGCGATGTCGAGGTCGTGGATGATCTCGGCAAGCGCAACGAGCGCCTGATCGCCATCGAGCCCCGTCCGATATGTCAGCGTTTCGAAGGTGCAGCGGTTGCCTTCGTGTGTGAACTCCGCGTCCGCCATGTCGAAGCGAAGCTCGCCGGGCTCGGGCTGGTAGTCCTTGCCATCCACGAACTTGAAGCTGGGGCTCGGGTCGATGAACCGACGTATGAGCCAGGCCGACGCGATGCGATCGACATGCACGTGACGGCGTGTGACCCAAGTGCGGCCTTTCAGCTCCACGGGCGTCAGCTCCGGCGCTCCCGGTCCGCTCACGTCGGGGTGGCGGCCGGCGCGACCCTCCGCTTGGGTCATCGCGGCGTCCGCCGCCTGCCGTCCGTGCGCCCCGAAGAAGTCGACCCCTGCGATCTCGTCCAGGCGCTTACGCAGGCGCCGAACGTCGGCTGACGACACGTATTCCGCCTCGGCGATCGTCCGCGCTTCGCGCGCCAACTCCTCGTAATCCGCGTCGCGGGCTGCGTCGAACAAGGCGCGAAGCTCCGCGTCAACCATCCCCTCGACCAGCCGGGCCTCCAGGATCAGCGCCTCGCCGCCCCCGGCGGTGATCTCCGCTCTGAGTTCCTCGAAGAGCGCGCGGGTGTCGTCGCGAGCAGGGAGCGCGTGGACGGCATTCTTGAGCGGGGCGGCTCCCATCGCCTGCAAGCGCCGCCATACCCGCACGCGCAGATAGGCGGGCTTGGACGGAAGCTGTGGGATCAGCAGCAGCCAGTCGCGCGGCTCAGGCGAGGAAACATCAGGCATGAAGCACCTGTAACATAGTGACGCAACGAACGTACACTTGTATCGTTTACTTGGATGAGCTAAAACTTGGAGGAGGAGACCGCGATGCGTGCCGTTGGATCAGGTACTGCCGCCATGCTGCCGTGCTCAGCGGCCTCGTCTGCCCCGGCCCAACCACGCTATGAGACGGTAGCGCAGTTCTACCGGACGTGTGCCGACGAGACGAACAGGAAGGCGAACGGCCGCTGCGAGGCGTATCTCGCTGGTGCCGCTGAGACGCTTTCCGCTTTCGGCAACGGCGGCAGCGAAGCCGGAATCTGCGGGCGAGGCGTTCAAGCGGACGAGCTGAGCCGTATCTTCCTGGCGTGGGCGGCAGAGAACCGTCATGCAGCCAACCTGCCCCGGTTGGCGGGTGTGACGATGACGCTACGCCAACGCTTCCCATGCCGACAAACCAATTGAGATCGAGGAGAGAAGCATTGCGTCACTTGTTGCTCCCGCTGGCGATCGCGCTCGCTGCGCCAGCCGCCGCCCAGACAAACCCGCAAGCGGCACCGCCCGAGGCGAACCGCGACAGGTGGGCGCTCGTGGACAAGAGCCTTGGCCGAGCCGGAACGACGCAGCCCGATGGTGTTCGCCGTTATGGCTTCCCCCGCAGTGATCTGAACGTTCAGCTCGACGGTGTGACAATCAAGCCGGCGCTCGCCCTCGGCTCCTGGGCGGCGTTCCACCCCATGGGCGACCAAGTAATGATCATGGGCGACCTCGTGCTGACGCATGAGGAGGTAAATCCGGTCATGAGCCGTTTGCTGGCATCCGGCTTCACGATCACCGCGCTCCACAACCATCTGCTCCGTTCCGCGCCCGCGACCATGTACATGCACATCGGCGGCCATGGTGACCCCGTGAAGCTCGCGACCGCCCTCCGCGAAGCGCTCGCCGCCAGCCGTACACCGATGACGGCACCATCAAGGGACTCGCAGCCGCCGTCCGCTGGCGCGGGCTCGTCGCCGCCAATCGCCCTCGACACCGCCGCGCTCGACCGGCTGATGGATGGCAAGGGCAAGCCCAACGGCGGCGTGTATCAGTTCAGCTTTCCGCGCGCGGAGAAACTGAGCGATGGCGGCATGCCCGCGCCAGCGTCCATGGGCACCGCGACCGCGATCAACTTTCAGCCGACTGGCTCCGGCCGGGCGGCGATCACCGGCGACTTTGTGCTCACCGCGGCCGAGGTCGATCCCGTGCTCCGCGCGCTACGCGCTGGCGGCATCGAGGTGACCGCGCTCCATAATCACATGCTGGATGACCAGCCCCGGCTCTTCTTCATGCACTTCTGGGCGAACGACGATGCTCAGAAGCTCGCACGCGGGCTCCGTGCAGCATTGGACAAAACGAATGTGCAACGGAGCTGACCTATGACACGGAACTGGTGGACGGCGCTGTTCGCCGCAGCCGCGCTGGCGCCTACAGGCGCGCTCGCTCAAGACGAAACACCAAGCGATATGCAGGGTCTGGCGCTGCTCACGAGCTGCCGGGCAGGCGAGCCGGGCTGCGGAGCTTACCTCCAGGGCATAGTTGACATGATGATCGCCCAGCAGAGGGTCTGTGATCCACCTCGTTACAATCGTCATCGGTTACGGACCGCCTATGTGCGCTGGGCGGATGTCAACACCTACTTCCACGACAAGCACATGATGGCGGGCGCAGAGCGCGCAATGAGCGAGACTTGGCCCTGTCGGTCGAACTCACCACAATAACGATATTTGGTGTCGCAACCGGTCGGTTTTGACACCAGCTCGCTGCCCTAGCGTTTTCAAAGGTTTGCAAGTGTCACAACCCCGTGTCAGAACGGGACCATGCAAATCGGCTATGCCCGCGTATCCAGAGGCGACTCCCAGGACTTAGCCCCACAGCTTCGCGCCCTTCGCGACGCCGGGTGCGATGCAATCCACCAGGAAGAGGCGTCGGGCGGTCAAGGTGATCGTGCCGAGCTGGCGGCAGCGTTGAAACGGCTTGGGCCGGGAGACGTGCTGACCGTGTGGAAGCTCGACCGGCTATCCCGCTCCCTGCGTGACCTCCTATTTACCCTTGAAGCGATCACCGCCGCCGGCGCGGGGTTCAGATCGTTGACGGAGGCGATCGACACCACCACCGCGCCTGGCCGATTGATGACGCAGATGCTGGGCGCGTTCGCCGAGTTCGAGCGCGCCATGATCCGCGAGCGGACCATGAACGGCCTTGCTCACGCGCGTAAGGCGGGCCGGCACCTTGGCCGCCGGCCGAGCCTCACCGCGCCCCAACGTGCCGAAATCATCGCCAAGGCCGAGACAGGTCAAGGCTCCCCCGCGCAGCTCGCCAACCTTTTCCGCGTATCGCGATCAACAGTGCAGCGAGTGTTGCGCGAGCATCGCGCCGGCCAGGTGTCGTGATGACCGACACGCTTTCACCGGCGGCGCGATCAGAGCGCATGAGCCGCGTGCGCGGCAAAGACACCAAGCCCGAAATGACTGTTCGTCGTCTCGTTCATGGCATGGGCTATCGCTACAGGCTGCACGACAAGCGCCTTCCCGGTAGTCCGGACCTCGTTTTTCGTAACCGCCGCAAAGTCATCTTCGTGCATGGCTGTTTCTGGCATCGTCACTCCGACCCGGCCTGCAAACTGGCGCGCATGCCGAAGTCGCGCCAGAATTTTTGGGAGCCTAAGCTGGAGGGCAATCGAGAACGGGACGAGCGCAATCGTGAAGCACTCAACCGCGAGGATTGGCGGCAGATGGTTGTCTGGGAATGCGAATGCGGGCAGACGGAACAATTAAAGAACAAAATACGTGGATTTCTTGATGACGAAGGGAGACCCCATGCGGGCCATTGAGCTATTCGCCGGTGCCGGCGGCCTTGGAATGGGGATCAGCCAAGCAGGGTTCCGCCCCGCGCAGGTGGTCGAGTGGGATCGTTGGTGCTGCGATACGATCCGAGAAAACCGCAAAGCCAAAGTGGGCGGCATTGGGCATTGGCCGCTGCCCACGGAAGGCGATATTCGGGCTGTCGATTTCCGGCGCCACGAGGGCAATATCGACCTCGTGACGGGGGGGCCGCCTTGTCAGCCATTCTCTCTTGGTGGGAAGCATCGTGCCCATGCCGATGCGCGCGACATGTGGCCAGAGGCGGTGAGGGTCGTGCGCGAAACACGTCCGCGAGCATTCGTGTTCGAGAACGTTAAGGGGCTAACTAGGGCGAGCTTCGCCACGTACCTCGCCCATATCGTGCATCAGCTTACTTATCCCGAGCTGACGCCGCTGCCAGGTGAGGCGTGGCTGGATCACATGGTCCGCTTGGAGCGGCATCACACCGCTAAAGGCAGCTCGGACGAGCTGCGTTACAATGTCGTGTATCGCGTATTGAACGCGGCCAATTATGGCGTTCCTCAGCGTCGCGAGCGGGTCGTATTCGCCGGCTTCCGCGCGGACCTTGGTATCGAATGGTCGTTCCCGGAAGAGACGCACTCACTGGAATCACTGCTATGGGAACAGGTGCGATCAGGAGACTATTGGGATCAGCATAAGGTCGCAAAGCGTCACCGCGTTATCGATGCCCGCCTTCACGCGCGCGGGCTAGCTCTGGCGGAGAAACCTCAAACCGCGGCTTGGTTGACCGTCCGTGATGCGATTGGCGACCTTCCCGACCCGGAACGAGAGCCAGAATTAGCCGCTGCGTGCCTCAATCATCGTTTTCAGGGCGGCGCACGGAGCTATGTTGGGCATACCGGAAGCCCACTCGATGAGGCCGGCAAGACCCTCAAGGCGGGCGTTCATGGGGTGCCCGGAGGCGAGAACATGCTTCGGCGCGCCGATGGTAGCGTTCGCTATTTCAGTGTTCGTGAGAGCGCCCGGTTGCAGACATTCCCGGATGCTTTCCGCTTCCACGGATCGTGGAGCGAAGCCATGCGGCAACTCGGCAACGCCGTCCCGGTGCAGCTCGCTCATGCCGTTGGGAAAAACGTCGCAAGGCATTTGGTCGCCGCATGAGCCGCAAGCCGACCCCCGCCCCATCACCGATCGCCGAACTGCGCGCGAATCTGGACCAGCTTGTCGAGCAGGCGACCGCTACGGAGCTGTCGTCGCAGCGCCGCCGCACGCTCGACAAGGAAATCCGAGGCGTCATCGAGGAGCTGGAATCCTTCCTCAACACGCTCGACCCGATCCGACAGCCAACCGCAGTTTTTGATCCTGGCAATCCCAAGATTGTCGGCCGCTTCGTCGCGCTGGCGCTCGTCGCGCAGTCGCGCCATCCGCTCTCCAAAATTCCGCGCGCTTACGGATCGGGCGTTTATGCCATCTACTACAATGGTCCTTTCCCCGCCTACGCGGCGATCAGCGGCACCGAGACCCCGATTTACGTCGGGCAGGCAGCACCGGCCATCAACAACGCGCGTACTCCGCTTGAGCAGGGGCCGCGGCTTTCGAGCCGCCTTACCGAACACAGCAAGAATATCGCGAAGGCCACGACCACGCTTGATCTGGCTGACTTTGAGTGCCGCTCGCTTGTCGTGCAGAGCGGCGGGCAAACCGCGGCCGAGGATTATCTGATTCATCTGTTCCGGCCGATATGGAACAGCGAGACGAACATTCTCTACGGGCTGGGCAAGCATGGTGACGACGCGACCACACGCGCCAACAAGCGGTCGCCGTGGGATACGATGCATCCAGGGCGCAAATGGGCGGAGGCGTCCAAGGTGGACGCGAAATCAGCGACAACGATCGAGAGCGAACTGACGCGCCACTTTGCCGAGCATCCCGTGTTTCCCGACCTTGAGCATGTCCTAACGAGCTTTCTGGACGAGCTGCGTCAGGTGTAATCAACAGACCCGCACCAGCGGGCCGAAAATCTAGGCGCTTACATCGATGACCGAAGCACAGGCGCTCGCAAGCATAGTCACATGGTCGGTGGATAGTCCCGGCTGGCAGCGTGACGCCTTGCGCCGGTTAGCGACAGGAACTCCTCTTGTCGCAGCGGAGATCGATGAGCTGGTCGCGATTTGCAAGGGCGCTGTGGCGGCCGATCCAGTGACAGCCGATCATTTTCGCGATCCCGCTCGCGTCCAGGGCCAAGTAAATCTCCGCCGCGTTCACACCGTGAATCACGTCAACGCCTTGGCGTCCGATCAGCGATTGGCCTTCCAGCTAGTAGGTCTCACCGTCATCTATGGCGATAATGGTTCGGGGAAGTCCGGCTATTCGCGGATTTTGAAAAAAGCGTGTCGCGCTCGGACACCCAACCGCGAAGACATCATTCCCGACATATACGAGCTGGCACCGGGCGTCCCCACCGCGACAATCGACTATACGATAGGAGCCGCCGAGCATTCTTGTGTGTGGCAGCTTGGCACTCCAGCGGATGCGGCCCTTACCGCCGTCAGCGTCTTTGATTCACGTTGCGCGAACATCCACGTCGAGGAAACCAACGACCTAGCCTACACGCCCTTCCCGCTAAAGTTGCTCGCGACGCTCGCGCAGCTCTGCAAGTCGGTGAAGGACAAGCTCGCCGGCGAAATCACGACGATCAAAACTCGCACTCCGCGGGCCATATCAACGCCGACGTGCAGCCCAACGAGCGCGGTGGGCCGGCTCCTCGCCGGATTGTCCGCTCGCACCGATCCCGCCACTGTCGAAGCCCTCGCGACGTTGGCTCAGGCCGAGCTGGATCGTCTCGCCCAGCTCACAGCCGACCTTGCCGGTGATCCCGCGCGCGCCGCGCGTCAGCTCGCCGCGTTGACGGCTAAAGTTGATGCTCAGATCGCGGCATTGGACCGGTTGTTCGCTGCCCTAAATCCCGAAACCGCCAATACTCTGCGCCGCCTTGTCACCGCGAAGGAGGCGGCGCGGCAAGCCGCCGAAGCGGCATCGGGAGCCTTGTTCCGTGACGAACCTCTGCCCGCGATCGGAGGCGAGGCCTGGAGCGCGCTATGGGAAAGCGCTCGAACCTATTCCGAGCGCGAGGCATACCCAGCTCGGCCTTTCCCCGCGACCGAGCCGGACGACGTATGTGTGTTATGCCAGCAGGGGCTCGCGCCAGAAGCGGCCGAGCGTCTCAATCGTTTCGAGGCGTTTGTTCGCGATGATAGCCAGCAGCGCGCCGAAGCCGCGCGCGCCGCCTATGAAGAAGCCTTGGCCGCATTCCGGGGGCGCGCGATATCGGCGAGCGAGGCGCGGATCATCGTGGCAACCATACGCGACGAGCTACGGCAGGATGCCGTGGCAAATGACTTGCGCGGTCGCTTGATCGTAGCACGGTGGCGACACCGTTGGATCGGCCGTCGCCATGCTGACCCTACGCTTTCGCTTGACGCTCCTGCCCTCGACTATGATCGGCAGGCAGTCGCCGACCTTGTGGCGGAAGTAGCGGCGCGGTCCACCGCGCTTGTCGCCGAGGCGGGGTCGCCGGCTCGCGTTGCCCTGATCGCCGAAAAGACAGAACTTGCCGATCGCCAGTGGCTTGAAGGTATCAAGGATGATGTGGTTGCCGAGATCGCCCGGCGCGGTGAGATCGCGGGGCTGGAGCTAGCGCAGCGCGAGACCACGACTAATCGTGTTACGACCAAAAGCACCGAGATCGCGCAGGCGCTCGTCACGGATGCGCTTCGCGCGCAGTTCGCGCTCGAGGTGGCGAGTTTTGGTATCGCGGGCTTGGCTGTCGAGCTGCGTCAGCAGAATAGCGCGCAGGGCATTCCACGTTTCAAGGTGACGCTCGTTCGTAAGCCCACCGCCCCCTTGGGCGATGTTTTGAGCGAGGGCGAGCATCGCTGCGTCGCGCT
>NZ_FBXK01000001.1:1042500-1165775 GCF_900013425.1 Sphingobium sp. Z007 | reverse complement strand
CCATCCGCATGAAGCGGACGAGCATCCCCATATCGATACCGCCAAGCTGGTGGAGCGTGCGGCGCATCCCGCGTGGTCGGCATCGGCGAGACGGGGCTGGATTATTATTACGACCATAGCGACCGCGATCGGCAGCAGAAGAGCTTCCGATCGCACATCGTCGCGGCGCGCGACACCGGCCTGCCGCTGATCGTCCATACCCGCGATGCGGAAGAAGATACGCTGGCCATCATGCGCGACGAGATGGGGAAGGGGGCCTACTCCGGCGTCATTCACTGTTTCACCGCCAGCGGCGCCTTTGCTGACGCAGCGATAGAGCTGGGTTTCTACATCAGCATTTCAGGCATCGTGACATTCAAAAGCGCGAAGGATTTGCAGGCAACGGCGGCGCGGTTGCCGCTGGACCGGCTGCTGGTTGAGACGGACTCGCCCTTCCTGGCGCCGGTGCCGCATCGGGGCGGCCGTGCGAGCCCGCCTTCGTCGCGGACACGGCCAATTCCTGGCCCATCTGCGCGGTGAAAGCGTTGAAGAACTGGCGGCGGCGACGTCCGCCAATTTCCGCGCTTTGTTCAGCAAGGTCGCATGAGCCTGAAGCTGACCGTCCTGGGCAGCGGCACATCGTCCGGCGTGCCGCGGATCGGCAATGATTGGGGGACATGCGATCCCGCCGAGCCGAAAAACCGGCGGACGCGCGTGTCCATCCTGGTGGAAAGCCCGACAACGCGCATCCTGGTCGATACATCGCCCGACATGCGCGCGCAGTTGCTGGCCGCCGATGTGATCCAAATCGATGCGATCCTGTGGACGCATGACCATGCCGATCACAGCCATGGCATCGACGATGTCCGCCAACTTTTCCATCATCGCCGCACGCCGGTTCCTGGCTATGCGCGGGCGCAGACGCTCAAGCTGTTGAAAGAGCGCTTCGGCTATGCCTTTGAAGGGCGCAACGGCTATCACCCGACGATCGACGGCCATGTCCTGCCTGACGGGCTGCGGATCGGCGACATCGACATCGCCTGCGTCGACCAGCCCCATGGCGACATCTACTCCACCGGCTTTCGGTTCAGCCATGGTGCCGCTCGATCGGCTATGCCACCGATTTTCATATACTGACGCCGGACATGCTGACGCTGTACGATGGGCTGGACGTTTGGGTGGTCGATGCGCTGCGGGAGAAACCGCATCCGACCCATCCGCATCTGGCGCTGACACTGGACGGCATCGCGGCGACGGGACCGGGGCGGGCGATCCTGACCCATATGGATCAGAGCATGGATTATGCGACATTGTGTCGCACGCTCCCCAAGGCGTCGAACCGGGCTATGACGGCATGGTGGTGGAACTGGACGCGAAAGAGCAGGGGGCCTGATGGACGGCACGGATCAGGCGGCATCGACCCTCTGGTACGTGCTAGCGCTCGTCCTTGTCGGGTCCGCTTTAGTCGGACGGCAGATGGCCTGGGGCAGCGTGCTGCGCATGGCATTGCTGTGGGTCGCGATCTTCGCCGGGTTGCTAGGGCTGTTCAAATGCGCGCAGAGCCAAGGCTATCTGACCGGACGGTGGGCGGAGGAGGGGACGGTCGTTGGCCCGACGAAGCGCCGTCGGCACTGCCCAAGGCCGGACTGAAGGGCAGGCGCTGCGCATCCCGGTCGCGCCGGACGGCCATTATTGGGTCGAGGCGACGATCAACGGTACGTCGGCCCGGTTCCTGATCGACAGCGGCGCAACCGTCACGGCGCTGTCCGAAAATACGGCGCGGGCCGCGGGCCTCAACTATGATGTCGGCGAACCGGGGGTCATTATGACCACCGCCAACGGCAAGGTCACGGCCAAGCGGTCAAGCATCGCTACGCTGGCCATCGTCCCATTTCGGCGAGCGACCTACCTGTGGTCGTGTCGCCCGCCTTCGGGGAGGTCAATGTGATCGGCATGAACATGTTGTCGCGCCTGAAAAGCTGGGGCGTGCAGGATGGCGCGATGGTGCTGACGCCATGACCGACCAGACCGCTTCGACCGAGGTGCGTGCGCCGACGCAGGCGCAGCGGCTCAAGGCCATTATCGGCGGGTCCACCGCAATCTGGTCGAATGGTATGACTGGTATGCCTATGCGGCCTTCACCCTCTATTTCGCGCCGCATTTCTTTCCGGGCGGCGATCGTACCGCCCAGTTGCTGAGCACTGCGGGCGTCTTCGCCGTGGTTTCCTGATGCGGCCGATCGGCGCCTGGCTGATGGGCGTCTATGCCGATCGCCATGGGCGCAAAAGTGGCCTGACCCTGTCGGTCGCGCTGATGTGCGCGGGGT
Organism: Sphingobium sp. Z007; assembly: GCF_900013425.1. GTDB lineage: Bacteria > Pseudomonadota > Alphaproteobacteria > Sphingomonadales > Sphingomonadaceae > Sphingobium. Next base: position 1,163,470 of record NZ_FBXK01000001.1, on the reverse strand, counting down.
CGCTGCTGATCGCGGTGACACCGGGCTATGAGACGATCGGGGTCGCCGCCCCGGCGCTGCTGGTGCTGGCGCGGTTGATGCAGGGGTTGTCGATCGGCGGCGAATATGGGGCGAGTGCGACTTATCTGTCTGAAATGGCCGGCAAGAACCGCCGCGGCTTCTTTTCCAGCTTCCAATATGTGACGCTGATCGCCGGGCAGCTGGTCGCGATCTGCGTGCTGTTGCTGTTGCAGGCGACGCTGACCGAAGCGCAGCTTGACGCCTGGGGATGGCGCATTCCGTTCTTTATCGGCGGACTGCTGGCGATCGTGGTGTTCTGGCTGCGGCGCGGGCTGGCCGAGACGCAGAGCTTTAGCGTGGCCAAAGCGGCGGGCGCGCCCAAGTCCGGCTTCATGGAGCTGATGACCAATCATCCGCGCGAGACGCTGACGGTGATGCTGCTGACCGCGGGCGGGACGATCGCTTTCTATGCCTACAGCATCTACATGCAGAAATTCCTGGTCAACACCAGTGGCCTCAGCCGTGAAGTCGCGTCGCAGATCAATGCGGCGACGCTGTTTGTCTTCATGCTGTTGCAGCCGGCCGCGGGCGCGCTTTCGGACCGGATCGGGCGCAAGCCGCTGATGATCGGCTTTGGCGTCATGGGGGTGATCTGCACCTATCCGATCTTCGCGACCTTGGCGGTGACGAAAGACCCGCTGATCGCGGGGCTGCTGGTGATGGCGGGCCTGGTGATCGTCACCGGCTATACGTCGATCAACGCAGTCGTGAAGGCGGAGCTGTTTCCCACGCATATCCGCGCGCTAGGCGTGGCGCTGCCTTATGCGTTGGCCAATACTTTGTTCGGCGGGACGGCGGAATTCGTGGCGCTGTGGTTCAAACAGGCGGGCATGGAGCAGGCATTCTACATCTATGTCACGGTGATGATCGCCATATCGCTGATCGTCTATGTGCGGATGCGCGACACCGCCAAGCACAGCATGATCCAGGAGGATTGAGCTGCGTGCGACAGCGAGTTGGACAGCTATACGCAATTCGTGAGACGATATGTATTTAACATAAGATATATTATCGGACATTTAGTCGTGTAGGTGCCATTTAGAAATGACACCCCTCCGCTAGATAGAGATGACACTCTTTGGCCTTGGCGGCGAACGCGGTGTTCATGGTCTTCCCACGGGAGGATCAGACTATGACGGTGCTGGCGATGAGCCAAGGCGAGCTATCGAGATTTGATACACTGATGCGCGTTGAGCGCGGCGAACTTCGGATTGAGGATGCGGCGACGCTGCTTGGACTGAAGCGCCGGCAGATATTCCGGCTGCTGGCCGGCTCCGCGAAGATGGTGCCGCCGGCCTCATGTCCCGCAAGCGCGCCGCCGGGTAACCGCCGGCACAGCGATGCCTTCCGCGAAAAGGTCGTTGCGCTGGTCCGGGAGCATTATGCGGATTTCGGACCGACATTGGCGCGTGAGTATCTGGCTGAGCGCCATGGCATCAGGATCGGCTGCGAGACACTGCGCAAGTTGATGATGGACGCCGGTCTTTGGAAGGATTGTCAGGCCCGTCGCCCTCGCCCGTATCAGCCTCGCTATCGCCGGGATTGCCGAGGCGAGCTGATCCAGATCGACGGCTCAAAACATTGCTGGTTCGAAGATCGCGGGCCGCAATGCACCCTGCTGGTGTATATCGACGACGCGACCAGCGAGTTGATGCACCTCAGGATGGTCGAGAGCGAGAGCACCTTCGCCTATATGGAGGCGACCCGGGCGTACATCGAGCAACACGGCAAGCCGGTGGCCTTTTATTCCGATAAGCACAGCGTTTTCCGGAACGCGCGGGCCAGCGCCGCTCGTGGCGACGGCATGACGCATTTTGGCCGCGCGCTGGATGCTCTGAACATCGAGATCATCTGCGCCAACTCGCCGCAGGCCAAGGCCGGGTCGAACGGGCCAATGCCACCTTGCAGGATCGTCTGGTGAAAGCGATGCGCCTGGAAGGCATCTCGTCGATCATGGACGCCAACGCCTTTCTCGACAGCTATATGGTCAGGCACAACGAGCGGTTCGCCCGACCCGCCTTCGATGTCCGCGATCTGCACCGCCCCCTCGCCCCGCATGACGATCTGCGCGCGATCATGGTCTGGCGGGAGCAGCGGACCGTGACGGCGGCGCTGACGCTGCATTACAACAAGGCGATGTTCATTCTGGAGCCGAACGATGTGAGCCTGAATCTGGCGCGCAAGCGGGTGACGGTCTGTGAATATCCCGACGGCCGACTGGAGATCGAGCATGAGGGCCATGTCCTGCCCTATCGCCAGTTCGACAAGATGCGGCAGGTGAACCAGCCTGCCATTGTCGAGAACAAGCATCTGGACGCGGCGTTGCTGCTGGCAAAGCAGATGCAGGCGATCATGCCCCATCACCGCAAGCGCAACAACGACGCCCCTGCCCGCCGTGACCAGCCCATGCATATGTTCCCCGAGCCAGAACCACCCACGAAGATCGATCGCCGCAAACTGGGTGGTTCGAAGCTCAAGCGCGGTCCCAGGCTGAGCGATGCAGAGTTGCGCGAACGCGGCACGCTCAGGTTCGTTCAGAAGACATGAGCGGGCCCACTGCAGAGCAGCGGGTCCATGGTTCACCACCCCAAGGTCAGCGTATCAGCAGGGTCTGCGCTGCGCTAGGCCGATGGCTCCGCGCCGACCCTGCTGCTATAAATGGTGTCATTTCTATCTAGCGGAGATAGTGTCTTCTCTAATCAGCAGTAACATAGTCGTGTAGGTGCCATTTAGAAATGACACCCCTCCGCTAGATAGAGATGACACTCTTTGGCCTTGGCGGCGAACGCGGTGTTCATGGTCTTCCCACGGGAGGATCAGACTATGACGGTGCTGGCGATGAGCCAAGGCGAGCTATCGAGATTTGATACACTGATGCGCGTTGAGCGCGGCGAACTTCGGATTGAGGATGCGGCGACGCTGCTTGGACTGAAGCGCCGGCAGATATTCCGGCTGCTGGGCCGGCTCCGCGAAGATGGTGCCGCCGGCCTCATGTCCCGCAAGCGCGGCCGCCCGGGTAACGCCGGCACAGCGATGCCTTCCGCGAAAAGGTCGTTGCGCTGGTCCGGGAGCATTATGCGGATTTCGGACCGACATTGGCGCGTGAGTATCTGGCTGAGCGCCATGGCATCAGGATCGGCTGCGAGACACTGCGCAAGTTGATGATGGACGCCGGTCTTTGGAAGGATTGTCAGGCCCGTCGCCCTCGCCCGTATCAGCCTCGCTATCGCCGGGATTGCCGAGGCGAGCTGATCCAGATCGACGGCTCAAAACATTGCTGGTTCGAAGATCGCGGGCCGCAATGCACCCTGCTGGTGTATATCGACGACGCGACCAGCGAGTTGATGCACCTCAGGATGGTCGAGAGCGAGAGCACCTTCGCCTATATGGAGGCGACCCGGGCGTACATCGAGCAACACGGCAAGCCGGTGGCCTTTTATTCCGATAAGCACAGCGTTTTCCGGAACGCGCGGGCCAGCGCCGCTCGTGGCGACGGCATGACGCATTTTGGCCGCGCGCTGGATGCTCTGAACATCGAGATCATCTGCGCCAACTCGCCGCAGGCCAAGGGCCGGGTCGAACGGGCCAATGCCACCTTGCAGGATCGTCTGGTGAAAGCGATGCGCCTGGAAGGCATCTCGTCGATCATGGACGCCAACGCCTTTCTCGACAGCTATATGGTCAGGCACAACGAGCGGTTCGCCCGACCCGCCTTCGATGTCCGCGATCTGCACCGCCCCCTCGCCCCGCATGACGATCTGCGCGCGATCATGGTCTGGCGGGAGCAGCGGACCGTGACGGCGGCGCTGACGCTGCATTACAACAAGGCGATGTTCATTCTGGAGCCGAACGATGTGAGCCTGAATCTGGCGCGCAAGCGGGTGACGGTCTGTGAATATCCCGACGGCCGACTGGAGATCGAGCATGAGGGCCATGTCCTGCCCTATCGCCAGTTCGACAAGATGCGGCAGGTGAACCAGCCTGCCATTGTCGAGAACAAGCATCTGGACGCGGCGTTGCTGCTGGCAAAGCAGATGCAGGCGATCATGCCCCATCACCGCAAGCGCAACAACGACGCCCCTGCCCGCCGTGACCAGCCCATGCATATGTTCCCCGAGCCAGAACCACCCACGAAGATCGATCGCCGCAAACTGGGTGGTTCGAAGCTCAAGCGCGGTCCCAGGCTGAGCGATGCAGAGTTGCGCGAACGCGGCACGCTCAGGTTCGTTCAGAAGACATGAGCGGGCCCACTGCAGAGCAGCGGGTCCATGGTTCACCACCCCAAGGTCAGCGTATCAGCAGGGTCTGCGCTGCGCTAGGCCGATGGCTCCGCGCCGACCCTGCTGCTATAAATGGTGTCATTTCTATCTAGCGGAGATAGTGTCTTCTCTAATCAGCAGTAACATATGCCATCCGCTACAGCCGGTCTCGCATCGTCCGTATCACCTCGTCCATGAAATCGACCGTGGCCCTGATCCGAGTCAGCCGTTGCAAATCGGCGTGCATCACCAACCAGTAGCTACGCCATACTTCGATCTCCTGCGGCAATATCCGTACCAGTCGTTCATCCTCACCCGCGGCAAAGATGTGGAGCACGCCAATGCCCATGCCTGCCACGACCGCGGCATGTTGCGCCGCGCTGGAACTGGACCGGAAGCCGATCGGCGCGCCGGGCAAGATCTGGTCCAGCGCGATCATTTCGGGGAATCCGGCCAGTTCCTCGATATAGGATATGAAGGCATGACGGTTGAGGTCGGCGCGCACCACCGGTTCGCCATGGCTGGCCAGATAGTCGCGCGACGCGTAGAGACCCAGGCGATAGTCCACCAGCTTGCGGGTCACCAGCCGCCCCTTGGGCGGTGGTTTCAGCATCACCGCAATGTCGGCTTCACGCTTGGACAGGCTGGCCACCCGGCTTTCGGACGCCAGTTCCAGCGTCAGCCGCGGATGCCGGGCGCGCAAAGCGGCGACATGGGGCGCAACCAGATAGCTGGCGCAGGCTTCGGGCGTTGCCAGGCGCACCGTCCCTTCGACTTCGCTGTCCCGGCCGGACACGCTGCCGACCGCCGCCAGCAATTCGCTCTCGATCCGTTCGGCATGACCCACGAGCGCGAAGGCGGCCTGGGTCGGCGTGACGCCGCGCGGGGAACGATCGAACAGGCGCGCGCCCAGTGTCGCTTCCAAGCTGGTGATCCGCCGCGCAACAGTGCTATGGTCGACACCGACACGGCGCGACGCCGCTAGCATGTTGCCTTCGCGCATGACGGCCAGGAATAGGCGGAGATCGTCGGAATTCAGCATAGGCATAACTGCACAACCAATGTGTCGTTATATGCATATCCCTGCCAAGCTGCCTAGTCTATGAAAAGCGCGTTCCGATCAGGAGAGGATCTAATATGACCACCGTCACCCATTTCATCCATGGCACGTCCGCGTCTCTGTCCGGCGCGCGCCTATCCGACATTCTCGATCCGTCCACCGGCGCGGTCCAGGCGCAGGTCGAACTAGGCAATGCCGACCTGCTCCAGAAGGCGATCGATTCCGCGCTGTCGGCCCAGCCCGACTGGGCCGGGACCAACCCACAACGCCGCGCCCGCGTGATGTTCAAATTCAAGGAACTGATCGAAGCCAATATGGACGAATTGGCGCGGATGCTGTCGTCCGAACATGGCAAGGTGCTGGCCGACTCAAGAGGCGACATCCAGCGTGGGCTGGAAGTCGTGGAATTCGCCTGCGGCATCCCGCACCTGCTGAAAGGCGATTATACCCAGGGCGCCGGCCCCGGCATCGACGTCTATTCGATGCGCCAGCCGCTGGGCATCGTGTCGGGCATCACTCCGTTCAACTTCCCGGCCATGATCCCGCTGTGGATGAGCGCGATGGCGATCGCGTGCGGGAACGCCTTCATCCTCAAGCCGTCGGAGCGCGATCCGTCCGTGCCGGTCCGCCTGGCGGAACTGGCGCTGGAAGCGGGCCTGCCCGCCGGCATCCTGAACGTCGTCCATGGCGACAAGGAAATGGTCGACGCCATTCTCGACCATCCCGATATCAAGGCGGTCAGCTTCGTCGGATCGTCCGACATCGCCAATTATGTCTATCAGCGCGCCGCCGCGAACGGCAAACGGGCGCAATGCATGGGCGGCGCGAAGAATCACGGCATCATCCTGCCCGACGCGGACATGGACCAGGCGGTCGCCGATATCGTGGGCGCGGCCTATGGTTCGGCGGGCGAACGCTGCATGGCGTTGCCGGTCGTGACCCCGGTGGGCGAGGCGACGGCGGAAATCTTCCGCACCAAGCTGATCGCCGCGATCGAGACGCTGCGCCCCGGCATCCCGACCGATCCCGATGCGCAATATGGTCCGCTCGTCACCGGCCAGCACAAGGCGCGGGTCGAATCCTACATCCAGATGGCGGCCGATGAGGGCGCTGAAATTGTGGTCGATGGCCGCGGCTTCCAGTTGCAGGGCTATGAGGACGGTTTCTACCTTGCCCCCACGCTGATCGACCGGGTCACGCCGCAGATGAAAAGCTATCAGGACGAAATCTTCGGCCCGGTGCTCCAGATCCTGCGCGCCGAGACGTTCGAGGAGGCGCTAAGCTATCCGAGCAAACATCAATATGGCAATGGCGTCGCGATCTTCACCCGCAATGGCGATTATGCCCGCAAGTTCGCCGCGGAGGTCGAAGTCGGCATGGTCGGCATCAACGTGCCGATCCCGGTGCCGGTCGCCTATCACAGCTTTGGCGGCTGGAAGCGTTCGGGCTTCGGCGATCTCGACCAATATGGCGAGGATGGCGTGCGCTTCTACACCCGCACCAAGAAGATCACGCAGCGCTGGCCGACCGGCGGCGCGGTGGTGGACCAGAGCTTCGTCATTCCGACGATGAAGTAAGCGCTTCTGGGCGGGCGATCGCTGCGGCCATCGCCCGTCCCCTCTCCCCTCTCCCCTCTCCCCTCTCCCCGCTTCCCGTCCAGCAGAAACCGCGTTACGCCGGGCGGATGACCCATATCCTCCTTGCAGGCGCTACCGGCCTGGTCGGTGGCGCGGCGCTGGCGCGACTACTGGACGATGATCGCGTGACGCAGGTCGTCGCGCCGACGCGGCGGCCACTCGCGCCCCATCCCAAATTGCTCAATCCGCTGGTGGACAGCCGCACCCTGCCCCGCGACGCGCCATGGTGGACAGTCGATGCCGCGATTTGCGCGCTGGGTACGACGCGCAAAAAGGCCGGATCGGCGGAGGCGTTCCGTGCGGTCGATCATGATTATGTCCTGGCGATCGCCGCGCAGGTGCGGCGCAGCGGCGCGCGTCGCTTTGCGCTGACCTCCTCCATGGGGGCGGACAGCCACTCGCCCTTTCTCTATCCGCGGACCAAGGGCGAGGTCGAAGCGGCGGTACGCCAGCTCGCCTTTCCATCGCTGACGATCCTGCGGCCGGGGCTGTTGGGCGGCGATCGGACGGAGCATCGGCCGATGGAACGGATCATGGGCCGGTTGCTGAGGATCGCCGGCCCGATCCTGCCGGCCAGCGCCAGGATCAGCCCGGCCGCGACGGTGGCGCAGCTGTTGGTCGCGGCGGCGCTGGACGGGCAGCCAGGCACGCATGTCATAACGGCGGCAGATATCGCACGCGCCGCCGTGCTCTAGATCAGCTTGAGCACCATGTCGGCATGTTCGGGCCGACAGATGAGCAGGTCGGGCAGATAGACATCGGCCTGGTTATAGACGAGCGGCGATCCGTCGATTCGCGAGCAATGGAGGCCGTGGGCCAGCGCGACGGCGACCGGGGCCATGCTGTCCCATTCATATTGGCCGCCCGAATGCAGGTAGATGTCGGCCTGGCCCAGGATGATCGCCATCGCCTTGGCCCCCGCCGAACCCATCGGCACCAGTTCCGCGCCGAGATGCGCGGCGACTTCGATCGCTTCGGCCGCCGGGCGGGTGCGGCTGACGACCATGCGCAGCCGGTCGGGTGCGGAGGGTAACGGGATGGGCTGGTCGGACCGCAGGACGAGGCCACGCCCGCCCCCTACGCCGTCCATGCCCGGCAACCCGACCGCGCCGATGGCGGGGCGGCCATCGATCGCCAGCCCAACATGCACCGCCCAGTCGGCCCGCTCCTCGCCATATTCGCGCGTGCCATCGACCGGATCGACGATCCATACCCGGCTTTTGGCCAGGCGATCGGCGTTATCCTTTTCCTCCTCCGACAACAGCCCGTCGTCCGGGCGCTGTTCGCGCAGGGCGTGGCATAGGAACTGGTTGGCGGTCTGGTCCCCCGCCTTACCCAGCGCCTTGGGGCTGAACAGGCCGGAGGCGCGCACGTCGAGCAGCAGTCGGCCGGCGATCTCGGCGAGATAGGCAGCCAGCTTCGCGTCGGACAGGTCCAGGCTCATGGGATCAGCCTGGCGACGATCGCCTCGGCCGCCTCCTCCGCCGTCATCTCCGCCGTGTCGATCCGAATCTCCGGGTCTTCGGGCGCTTCATAGGGACTGTCGATGCCGGTGAAATTCTTCAGCTGGCCCGCTCGCGCCTTCTTGTAGAGGCCCTTGACGTCGCGCGCCTCGGCATCGGCGAGCGTAGAGTCGATATGCACTTCGATGAACTCGCCCGGCTGCATCATCTGCCGCACCATGTCGCGTTCGGCGCGGAAGGGGGAGATGAAGGCGGTGATGACGATCAGGCCCGCATCGGTCATCAGCTTCGCCACTTCGCCCACGCGGCGGATATTTTCCACCCGGTCGGCGTCGGTGAAGCCAAGATCCTTGTTCAGGCCATGGCGGACATTGTCGCCGTCCAGCAGGAAGGTGTGACGGTTCATGCGCGCCAGTTTCTTTTCGACCAGATTGGCGATGGTCGATTTGCCTGCCCCCGACAACCCTGTGAACCAGAGGACGGCCGGCTTCTGATTCTTCAGCCCCGCATGGAAATCGCGGCTGACGTCGGTCGCCTGCCAATGGACATTCTGGGCGCGGCGCAGGCTGAAATGCAGCATCCCGGCGGCCACGGTGGCGTTGGTGATCTTGTCGATCAGGATGAAACCGCCCAGCGTCCGGTTGTCGGCATAGGGTTCAAACACGATCTGCTTGTCCGTCGACAGATTGGCGACGCCGATGGCGTTCAGCTCCAGCGTCTTGGCCGCCAGCTGCTCCATCGTGTTGACGTTGACCTGATATTTCGGCTGCTGCACCGTCGCCGTCACCGTCTGGGTGCCGATCTTGAGCCAGTAGGAGCGGCCCGGCAGCATTTCCTCGTCCGCCATCCACACGATCGTCACTTCAAACTGGTCCGCGACCTGGGGTGGATTGTCGGACGCCGCGATCACGTCGCCGCGCGAACAATCGACCTCATCGGCGAAGCAGAGCGTGACCGACTGACCGGCGACGGCTTCGTCCAGGTCGCCATTAAGGGTTACGATACGCGTGATGGCGCTGGTCTTGCCCGATGGCAGCACGCGAATGGCGTCGCCGGGCCGCACCGATCCGGTTGCGATCTGGCCGGAAAAGCCGCGGAAATCGAGATTGGGGCGGTTGACCCACTGGACCGCCATGCGGAACGGCTTGTCCGCATCGGCCGCGCTGTTCACCTCGACCGTTTCCAAATGCTCGATCAGCGCCGGGCCGGTGTACCAGGGCGTATTGGCACTGGGACCGGTGATATTGTCGCCCTTAAAGCCGGAAATCGGCATCGGCGTGAAGGCGGTAATGCCGATCGAACGAGCGAACGCGGCATAATCGCTAACGATACTGTCGAACACCGCCTGATCATAACCGACCAGGTCCATCTTGTTGACGGCCAGCACGATGTTGCGGATGCCGATGAGGTGGGCGAGATAGCTGTGGCGGCGGGTTTGCGTCAGGATGCCCTTGCGCGCGTCGATCAGGATGACGGCCAGGTCCGCGGTCGACGCGCCGGTCACCATGTTGCGGGTATATTGTTCGTGGCCGGGCGTGTCGGCCACGATGAACTTGCGCTTTTCGGTGCCGAAGAAACGATAGGCGACGTCGATCGTGATGCCCTGCTCCCGCTCCGCGGCCAGGCCATCGACCAGCAGGGCGAAATCGATCTCCTGCCCATGCGTGCCGACCTTCTTGCTGTCCGCCTCCAGCGCGGCCAACTGATCCTCGAAGATCATCTTGCTGTCATAGAGCAGTCGGCCGATCAGCGTCGATTTGCCATCGTCCACCGACCCGCAGGTGATAAAGCGCAGCATCGTCTTATGCTCGTGAACCTTGAGATATTGATCGATATCTTCGGCGATGAGGGCGTCGGTCTTGTAGATGGGGTCTGTGGAAACGTCAGTCATAATCTAAATTCCCCGTTCGGGCTGAGCTTGTCGAAGCCCTCCACTGAGCGAAGCGAAGTGCCTCCCTTCGGTCGGCCGAGCCCTTCGACAGGCTCAGGGCGAACGGTGGGAGCGCGCGGGTTCAGAAGTAGCCTTCCTGCTTCTTCTTCTCCATGCCCGCGCCGCCGGCATCCTTGTCGATCGCGCGGCCCTGCCGTTCGGACGTGGTTGTCAGCAGCGTTTCCTGGATCACCTCCGGCAGCGTCTTGGCCGTGCTTTCGACCGCGCCGGTCAGCGGATAGCAGCCCAGCGTGCGGAAACGGATCGATCGCATCACCGGCGTTTCGCCCGGCATCAGGGGGAAGCGGTCGTCATCGACCATCAGCAACATGCCGTCGCGCTCCACCGTCGGGCGTTCGTCCGCGAAATAGAGCGGCACGATCGGCACATCGTTCAGGTGGATATATTGCCAGATATCCAGCTCGGTCCAGTTGCTGATCGGGAAGATGCGGATGCTTTCGCCCTTATTCTTGCGGGCATTGTAGAGGTTCCATAGTTCGGGCCGCTGATTCTTGGGGTCCCAACCGTGGCTGGCAGTGCGGAAGGAGAAGATGCGCTCCTTCGCCCGGCTTTTTTCCTCGTCGCGCCGCGCACCGCCAAAGGCCGCGTCGAAGCCGTAAAGATTAAGCGCCTGCTTCAACCCCTCCGTCTTCCACATATCGGTGTGCAGCGCGCCATGGTCGAACGGGTTGATGCCCCGGTCCTTGGCTTCCTGGTTCTGATAGACCAGCAATTCCATGCCGCTTTCCTGCGCCATCCGGTCGCGCAGCTTGTACATTTCCTGGAATTTCCAGGTCGTATCGACATGCAGCAAGGGGAAGGGCGGCGGCGAAGGATAGAAGGCCTTGCGCGCCAGATGCAGCATCACCGCGCTGTCCTTGCCGACGGAATAGAGCATCACCGGCTTTTCCGCCTCGGCCACCACTTCCCGCAGGATGTGGATGCTTTCAGCTTCCAGCCGCTCCAGATGAGTCAGGGTCTTTACGTCCACCATGGTCCTCGCAATCTTGTTGCGCGTAGCTTTGGCAGCAAGCAACTAATATTGGACCTCCCAAATGGGAGGGTGTAGGATCGCGTCATGCGATTGGATGATTCCGGCCTGCTGGTCAGCCTGAGCGAAGGCATGTTCCAGCAGCCGCTCTGGCATGATTTTCTCGAACGGCTGCGGAGCCGGACGCAGGTCCGCTACGTCAGCCTGGCCTTTCGCCCGGTCGACGAGAAGAATATCGTCGAACTCTATGCCGGCCCTGCGGCGCCGCCACATCTGAACCGGTTGTTCGCCGAGAAATATGGTCACGATCCCCTGCCCTATCGCAACATGCGGGAGGGGCGGGTCTATGCGCTCGCCGAGCTGATCCCGCCGGACAATGCCGCGCTGCAATCCTATCGGAGCGACTTCCTGCATGGCATGGGCGTCGAGGACATACGATCGGTGCGGGTGACGGAGAGCAGCGGGGTGGATGCCTGGCTGAGCCTCGCAGGCGTGCGCATATCCTCTTCGGCGACGGCGTTGCTGACCGCGCTTGCTCCACATCTGCGCACGGCGTTGCGCGGCTTCGTGGCGCTGGAGCGGGAGAAGTTGCGATCGACCCTGACGTCCGAAGCCTTTGGCCGGCTGAATTTCGGCTGGCTGACGCTGGACGCCCAATGCCGCATCCTGGACATGACGCCCCATGTGGAACAGCTATTCCAGCGCAACACCATCCTGCGGCGTGGGCGCTATGACCGATTGACCCCGACATCGCCAGGGCTGGACCGTGAGCTGACGGCGCTGGTCAAGGCGTTCGCGCAGGATGCGGAGGCGCGGCCGCGCGCGATCAATCTGAGCCGCGATCCGTGGATGGACATGCTGGTCGCGCCGTTCCGCGGACAGTCGGTGGCGGCGGGCGGGACGCCAGTGGCGATCGTCTATCTGAGCGGCGACCGATCGTCGCAGGCGGACCGGTGCGAGCAGCTGGTCGATCTGTTCGGATTATTGCCCAGCGAAGCCCGGCTTGCCTGGGAAATGGGCCAAGGTATCCCGATCGCGCAAGCCGCGGCCAATCTCCATCTGACGGTCGAAACGGCGCGCAACTATTCCAAGAAAATCTACGCCAAGATGGGCGCGCGCGGCCAGGCCGAACTGGTGCGCATCATCCTGAGCAGCGTGCTGGCGATCGCCTGACGCGGCAAGCCAGTCTCATGTCGCCAGCATCTGCCCGATCGAACTGTCGAAATGCCGGTCGATCGCCGCAGCGGCGGCGACAGCGTCACGGTCCGCGATCGCCTGGGCCAGGTCGAGATGGCAGGCGATGATCTGCTGGCGCTGTTCATCGGTCCGGCGCGTTTCCCAGGCGCGGGGCACCGCGGTTTCCATCAGCGGCGCGAAGGACCGCATGATCTGCGCAAAGAGCAGGTTCGACGCCGCCTCGGCGATCGCATTGTGTAGCGCGATGTCGAGCCGGGTCACCTGGACCATGTCGTCGCAATCCTTCGCCATCGCCTGAGCAATGGCCAAAATCTCAGCCGCCTGCGCGTCGGTGCGGCGTTGCGCTGCAAGCGCGACGATCCGCAACTCCAGCGTGCGCCGCACGTCCCACACATCGGCGACGCTGACCTGCTCGGTCGATACCGCATGGTCGAGCGAGGCCCCCATAACCGCTCCGTCGATCGCCCCCACCCGCGCGCGACGGCCATTGCCGACGTCTATCAGGTGTAAGGCGGCGAGCGCGCCGAACGCCTCGCGCATCACAGCCCGGCTGACGCCCAGGCTGGTGGCGAAGGCGCCTTCGCCGGGCAGCGTGTCACCGACCCGCAAGCTATGAGCGCGGATATGATCGCGCACCGCCTGGATCGCGCGTTCGACCAACGAGCCGCCATCGTCGATCGCCCGGCTCGTCATGCCGCCAGCCTTTCGGCGCGATAGAGCGTTGGCGCGACGCCGAAATGACGGGCGAAGGCGCGGGTGAAGCTGGCATTGTTGAGATAGCCGCAGCGATAGCCGATCGAGGACACCGGTAGTTCGGTCGCGACCAGCATCTCCCCTGCCCGGTCGAGCCGCTGCGCCGTGATCGCGTCGGCGACCGAACTGCCGAACATATCGCGAAAGCCGCGAGTGAGCTTGGCGCGATTGAGGCCGCAGGCGCGGGCGATGCCGTCCAGCGTCAGCTTCTCCGCCCAGCGATCTTCGATCATGCGCCGCGCCGTCAGCAGCCTTTCGCTGTCGGCACGCGACAGCAGCGCATCCTGCCCGATCGGCACGAACCCGTCTTCGCGCCCGGTGCGCAGAAGCTCGCAAAACAGCTCGATGCTCTTGGCCAGCCGATAGGGCGCTGCCGCCGCGTCGTGCAGCCGACAGTCGCGGATGGCGATCGCGATCGCACGCAGCGGCGCGGGCAGATAATAAGCGACGCCCGGCGTGAGCGGCACCACGCCGTCCGCTACCCGCGCGCAGGCTTCGGGCGCGACCAGCAGGATGAGGCGGCTGCCGGGATCGTCGTTCAGGTCGGCGAGCGTGGGTTGCTCGATCAGTCGCACCGACGCTGCCTGCCCCACTGCGCCGAAGCCGAACAGCAAAGCGGCGGAAAGTCCCATATCATTGGCGGGCGTAGCGATGCCCGGCCCGACCAGCGCAATCATCTCCGGCGACACACTGATTCGGTCCATGGGCATCGTCTCCTTAGCCCTATCCTTACCTATCTGACAGCTTTTGGCAATAGCTATCAGATAGGTCTGGCAGGCGCGCGACGCATGGCCAGCCAGAAGGCGCCGACGGACAGGATGCTGACCGATACGCCGACGGTGGCGAGGCCCTCGCCCAGATGCGCTTCGCCGCCGAGAAGGCCACTGATCGCGGTCACCAATGTCGGTGCTACGCCGAAGCCGATCAGCCCGGCTATGGCGATGAAGGCGCCGATGCACAGGCCGCGCAACTCGTTGGGCAGCATCACCGTGAGCGCGACGGAGGTGATGAGGCCGGTGACGGTGCCGCACAACATCAGCGCGCCCAGCGCCACGGCGAAGGACGGGACGCCGGGCATGATCGGGAAGAGCGCGGCCGGGATACCCAGCGCCGCGGCGATGACCGCACCGATCAGCAGGCCGCCTTGCCGCCCGCTCTTCTGCCCGATATCGGCCGCGACTCCGCCCAGCACCGATCCCGCGACCCCGGTCAGGAAGATGAGGATGCCCATCCAACCGGCAAAATCGGGCGGCGACAGGCCGTAGCTGCGCGACAGGACGGGGGATGCCCAGATCGCGGCGGCTGCGTCGGCCATCACCACGCTGACCTGCCCGATGAACAGCGGACCAAGAAAGGCGCGGCGCGACCAGAGTTCGCCCAGAACCACGCGCCAGGGCGCATGAATGCCTGCCGCTACCTCTCGCCTCGTCGGTTCGCGCAGCAGCAATAGGGGCAGGACGAGCGCTGCACTCAACGCGGCCAAGGCGAAATGCACCGCGCGCCAGGGGGCGACATCCGCCAGCGATCCCCCGCCTGCCCTCTGGCGCAGGAACAGGCTGAGCAGCCAGCCCGCCAGCGCGAACGCCCCGGCCTGCCCCAGCGCCTTGCCCAGGGTCACGACCAGCAGCGCCCTGCCCCGCTGGTGCGGCGGACACAGATCGGCGCACAGTGACAGCGCCGCGGTGAGCGCGCCGGTGGTCCCGATCCCGGCGAACATGCGGGCCACGAACAGCGTGGGCACGCTTTGCGCCGTTGCGGTAAGGAAAGTACCCAGCGTCCAGATCATCGCCAGCCCGATGAACAGGCGCAAACGGTTGGTTCGGTCAACCAATAACCCAATGGGTATGGAAAACAGCAGCAATGGCACGGCGGCGGCGACGCCCTGGACCAGCGACAATTGGAAATCGCTCAGGCCCATTTCCGCCTTCGCGCCTTCCTGCACCATGCTGAACGACCCCATCATGGTGAAGCCTGCCCCCATCGCCAGCGCCAGGATCAGCAGCGGCGGCAACTGGTGCAGGAAAGATGGGGTGTGAGCGGGGGTGGCGGTCATCGGGGCGATCCTTTCTGCGGCATGGCACGCCATGTGCCAGTCATGATGCCCGGCCGCGCCAAGGGGAGTCGACGCGACCGGACAGTTTAGCCCCCCGGCTAAACGGCGTGATGTCAGAGCGTGAAGATCTTGCCCGGATTGAACAGGTTCTTCGGGTCGATCGCGCGCTTGATGACGCGCATCAGGTCGACCGCCTCGCCCAGTTCCTCGACCAGGCAATGCTGCTTGCCGATGCCGATGCCATGTTCGCCGGTGCAGGTGCCGTCCATCGCCAGCGCCCGGTCGACCAGTCGCTGGTTGAGCGCCTCCACCTCCGCCATCTCCTCCGGCGCGCCTGGGTCGATGGAGAAGATAACGTGGAAATTGCCGTCGCCGACATGGCCCAATATCGTGCCCGGCACGCTGGTCGTCGCCAAGTCGGCCTTGGTCTGGGTGATGCATTCGGCCAAGCGACTGATCGGCACGCACACGTCCGTCGCCCAACCGATCGCGCCGGGGCGCTGGTTGACCGCGGCATAATAGGCCTCATGCCGGGCCTTCCATAATTTGGAGCGTTCCTCCGGCAGGTTCGACCAGCTGAATTGCCCGCCGCCGTTCATCCCGGCGATTGCCTCCACCGTGCGCACCTGTTCCTCGACATAGGTTGGGGAGCCGTGAAATTCGAAGAAGAGCGTGGTCTGTTCGGGATAGTCCAGCTTCGACCAGCGATTGACCGCGCGCATCTGCGCATCGTCCAATATCTCGACCCGCGCCAGCGGCACCCCGATCTGGATCGACTGCACCACCGTATCGACCGCCCCTTCCAGGCTGTCGAAACTGCATACGGCCGAGGATATGGCTTCGGGAATGGCGTGGAGGCGCAGAGTCACCTCCGTGATGATGCCCAGCGTGCCTTCGCTGCCGATCATCAACCGGGTGAGGTCATAGCCCGCGGCCGACTTGCGCGCGCGCCGGGCGGTGCGGATGTCGCGGCCGTCGGGCGTCACGATGCGCAGCGACAGGATCGCCTCGCGCATCGTGCCGTAACGCACCGCGTTGGTGCCCGACGCGCGGGTCGACGCCATGCCGCCCAGCGTCGCATTGGCGCCCGGATCGATCGGGAAGAACAGGCCCTGATCGCGCAGATGCTCGTTCAACTGTTCGCGCCGCACGCCCGCCTGCACGGTGCAGTCGAAATCCTCGACATTCACTGCCAAGATGGCGTCCATCCGACTAAGATCGACCGTCACCCCGCCCCGTACCGGCAGGGTGTTGCCCTCGATCGAGGTGCCCGCACCAAAGGGGATGATCGGCACATCGGCAGCGACGCATAGATTGACCAGCGTCACGACATCTTGCGTCGAACGGGCGAAGACGACCGCGTCCGGCAAGACGGGCGCGAAATGCGTCTCGCTCTGACCATGCTGGCTGCGCACCGCTTCGCCCAGCGCCAAATTGTCGCCAAAGGCGGCGGCAAGCTGGTCGAGGAAGCCGTCCGGCAGGGCTTTGCGGGGTGGAAAGGTGAGCGCGCTCATCGGATCAGAATCGAAAGCTGGCGCGCACGCCATAGCGGCGTCTGTCGCCGATGATGCCCAGGTCCGATGCGGGCAGACCAGCGAGGATGAGCGTCGTTTTTTCGATATAGGCGTCGAAATATTTCTTGTTGAACAGGTTGGTGCCGAACAGCGCCAGTTCGATGCTGCCGCTGCGATAAGTGATCGACCCGTTGGCCAAAATATAGGATTTCAGGAATGTCGGCGTCGTCTCGTTGAGCGTGCCGGCCAGCCGCTTGCCCTTGCCGGTGAGGCCTGCGTTGAAGGTCAGGCTGTTCTCATCGCCCAGCGGCACGACATAGTCGCTCGACAGACTGAGCATCCAGTCGGGCTGGAACGTCAGCCGGTCGCTCGACAGCATCCGGCCGGTGATGGCGGTATAAGGCGAACTGTCGGTCAGGCGGGCGTGCATATAGGTCAGGCCGCCCGACAGCGTCCATTGCTCCACCGGCTTGAAGGAAAATTCGACCTCGGCGCCATAGCTTTCCACGTCCCCGCTGTTGAGATCGACGGTCACAAGGCCGCCGGTGGAGGCCGGAGCGATAGAGTTGAGACCGATATAATCCTTATAATCATTATAGAATATTTCGCCAGACAGCGTCACGCGGCGATCGGCCGAGGCATATTTGGTGCCGATTTCATAGGTCCAGGCGGAATCGCCCTTATAGACGCGCACCGGCGCGGTCACGGCGTTGAAGCCGCCGCCACGATAGCCGCGCGCGACCGAGGCATAGGTCATCAACTCGCGGTTCCAGTGGCGGGTGACCGACAGGCGCGGTTCGACTTCGTTGGATTTCAGGCCGACCGGCGACGGCGTTCCGCCATTGACGAAGCCGACGGACGAGCGATCCTCATGATCGTAACGCAAGCCCAGCGCGACTTCCCAGTCCGCATTGGGTTTCCAGAAAGCGGTGCCGAAGGCGGCATAGGTATCCGCCTTGGTCGCATTCTGGGCACGGTTGTTGATCGCGACCGGGAACGGCCCGGTCGGCAGCGGCAAGGTCAGCTGAATATTGGTCAGCTGGTTCGCGCGCGTCGTCTCGCGGCTGTAGAACAGGCCAACCAGGGTGGAGAACTGGTCGCTATATTCGGTGTCGAAACGCAGTTCGACCGTCTTGGTGCGCAGGCGGTCGCTGCTGCTCTGCCGCACGGCGGGGACGGGCGTGGTCGCATCGCTGGGACCGAAATCGCCGTCGGTGTCGGGCGCGCTGGTGTCGCGCGCGTCATAGGCGGCCAGCAGCGACACCTTAGTGTTGATCGCGTCAATCGGCGTTTCGATCCGGGCGTTTACGCCGCGATATTTGTAGCGGGTGGTCCCCAGCGTATCGAACTGGTTGTTGCGCGAATAGTCGGTTGGCCCTGTGACGCGGGCATAGGGGACGTTGGCGCCCTTCACCCAGTCATAATAGCCGTTCACGACGATGGTCAGCTCTTCGCTGGGCGTGGCGCGGATGGTGGTGCTGAGCGAGTCGGTGTTGAAGCGGTTCGCCTTGCCGCCGATATTTATATTGTTGATGAAACCGTCCTGCTCGCGGTGCGACCCGCCGATACGGATCGCCAGCTTGTCCTGCACGATCGGGGCGGACACCGAACCGGACAGCAGCCAGCTATTATCCGGCCCGGCATAGCTTGCCGACCCGCGCGCCTCGAAATCATTGCCCGGCTGGCGAGTAATGACGTTGATCGCGCCGCCCAGTGTATTCTTGCCATAGAGCGTGCCCTGTGGTCCGCGCAGCACCTCGATCCGCTCGACATCGAGCAGCGGGTTGTTGAGATAGGCGGTGTTGGGGCGATAGATGCCATCGACGAACAGGCCGACGCCCGGTTGCACCGACGAGACCAGGGTGACGCCGACGCCGCGGATCGAGACGAACGCGCGGCCGGCGCCGTCGCTGGAGATGTTGAGGCCGGGCGACAAGGCCGCGGCTTCGCGCACCGAATTGATATTACGCCGGGCGAGCGTGTCGCCGCTGATCGCCGTCACCGCGACCGGCACGTCGAGCAGCGTTTCCTGCCGCTTGCGCGCAGTGACGATGATGTCGGATGATCCCGCGTCGGCGACAGGCGCCTGCTGCGCCTGCGCGGCGAGGGGAAGCGGTGCGGCGATCGCGACACCGGCAGATAAGAGGGCCTTCAACGTCATCCTGTCTCTCCTCCCGGCGTCCGGTGGATCATGTCCTGCGGATCGCCCATGGGCCTATCTGATAGGTACAGCTTTCAGATAGGTTTGGGGAGATAGACCATTATGCCGTCCGGGTCGATCGCTTCGCCGATCGGATTGCGCATAGCGCAAAAGCTGTCTGACTCGTCGTCTCATTCATGCGTTACCAGCAACTATAGCCGCCGTCGGCCAACACGATGCTGCCGGTCATCAGGCTGGCCGCGTCGGATGCGAGGAAGGCGACGACCGACGCCACTTCCTCTACCTCGCCCAGGCGCGCCATGGGCGTCGAATCGATCCAGCGCCGATACATGGGACTTTCCTTGTCCGCAAAGGCGTTCAAGGGCGTGCGGATATAGGTCGGCGCGACTGCATTGACCCGCACGCCGCGATCCGCCCATTCGGCCGCCAGACTCTTCGTCAATTGATGCACCGCCGCCTTGGACGCATTATAATAGCTTTGCGGCTGCGGCCGGTTGATGATGAATCCGCTCATCGACCCCACATTGACGATGCTGCCCTGGCCGCGTTCCAGCATATGTCGGCCAAAGGCGCGGGCGCACCAGAAGGTGCCGTTCAGGTTGACGTCGATGACGTTGCGCCACTGTTCGTCGGTCACTGATTCTGCGGGCGTATCGCTGCGCGCGATGCCGGCATTGTTGACCAGAATGTCGATCGCCCCGATCCGGTCGGCGACGGCATCTACCGCCTGACTGTCGGTTACGTCCATCACGACACTCTCGACGGTCAGCCCCTTCGCCGTCATTGCCGCGACGGCCGCGTCGATCGTGGCAGGGTGGATATCCGCGATCGTCACGACCGCGCCCATTTCACTCAAAGCTTCGACGCAGGCAAGGCCAATGCCGCTCGCCCCTCCGGTGACCAACGCGCGGCGGCCATCCAGCCTTAGTCGTTCCAGATACATGGGCTTGCGTCCTTCAAGGCAGGTAAGGCGCGCAGGGCATGGGCGGTTCATAGGCCGCCTTCCCCTGCGCAAGCTGATAAACCAGCCGATTGTCGCGGGTGAACGCGTCCCAGGGCAGGCGGCCGTCGGTGGCGAAATCGACCCAGATGCGGTGCACCCGGTCGGACAGCGCCTGAGGCGGCGCTTCACCGCACAGGCCCTCAGGGCCGGTCGTGCTGGCGAGCGTATCGAAGACGAACGGCAGTTCCATCCCATGCGCCGCGCCCAGCCCGATCGACGTTGGGGTGGCAAACAAGGGTGAACGCCATGCAAATTCATACATATGCGTGCGTCCGCGATGCGCTTCGGCAAAGCGGCGGGCGGGCCAGCGGAACACCAGATCGTGCAAGGCATTGGTGAACGCATGGCCGGGCTTCACGCCCTTCGCCCCCATGCCATAGGCCTTGAGCAGCTTACGTGCCTGGGGTTGATGCTTATGGATGAACCAAGTCGCGAGCAGGCGGCCGATCCTCTCCCGCACGCCGGTCGGCACGAAATAGAGGTTCATTTCCTCCGCATTGGTCCCGATCAGCAGGTCTACCTCCGCCCCCACCCCGGCCTTGAGCGCGTCGAGCGGCTTTTGCGGCAGCACATCGTCGCCATGGACGGGCACGAAGCGACTGATGCCGAACACCGGTTCCCGCCCTTCGGCGTCGCGCAGGTCGAGCCGGGCGGTCGGCCGACTGACCTTCTCCATCGCGTCCAGCATGTCGCCTGGCGCGACCGATCGGAAGCCGGCGGCGTCGGGCGTGATTTTCAGCCGCTTCGCCAGCGCCTTGACCAGTTGCTGCGCGACGGGGATATCGCGAGTCATCGCGCCATGGCCGCTTTGGACGATGGCGCGGCGGAACAGCCCTTTGGCCAGCGGTGAGGCGATCAGGTTGGCGACCGACATAGCGCCTGCCGATTCGCCAAAAACGGTCACGTTGGCGGGATCACCGCCAAAAGCCGCAATGTTATCCCGCACCCATATCAGCGCGAAAATCTGGTCGCGCAGGCCCAGATTGGTCGGGATGCCGGGGATGGGCAGGAATCCTTCGACGCCCAGCCGATAGTTGATCGCCACCATCAGCACGCCGTCGCGGGCAAAGGCGCTGCCGTCCTGCACCGGCGCATCCTTGCTGCCCAGGACGAAGCCGCCGCCATGGATGAAGACCATCACCGGCAACGCGGTCCGATCATCAGCGGGTTTCCAGATGTTGAGCGTCAGATAATCGTCGCCCGGAAGCCAGCCCTTGCCCACCAGCGATTCGACATTCACGCCCGGCACACCGCGAACCCGCTGCGGTGCGCTGGCGCCGGGATCGAGGGCATCGCGCACGCCATCCCAGCCCAGGGTCGGGCGCGGCGGGGCGAAGCGGCGGTCGCCGATGGGCGGCGCGGCATAGGGAATGCCCAGAAAGCGGGCGACGCCATCGGCCACGGCCCCGCGCACCAGCCCAGCCGCTGTCGGCACGATCATGTCCATTGCATCCGCTCCTGTCATTCTTGCCCGGCAGCTTACGGCGTGGACGATGAAACAGGGAGAATAAAGCCTTTGCCGTGCCGCACGGCCATGGTGCCGAACGGCTGAGGCAGCGACGTCCGGCAGGCTTTTTCGCGGCTGGGAATTATCCATCAAAAATGCTAATGCGATTGACTTGCATCATAAGCGTCGGATAATCGCATCATCGTTTTGACGAGGAGTGTTTCGATGGCCACGCCCATCCATCATCGGGCGAGCAGCCGGCGATACCGCGCCAATGTCGCCTTGCGCACGGTCGCCGGCAGCGTGGGCGCCTATGGCGTCGCCGCGCTCGCCGCTGCGGCGCTGGCCCGCACCCTGCCGATGGCGCGGGTGGAGGCGGTGACTTTTGCGACGATGATCGCTTATCTGGTCGCGCCCGGCGTCACCATCTGGGCCTTTCTGGCGCGTGGGCCATGGCGCGCGATCGCGGGCGTGATTCTAGCGGCAGTCGCTTTAGGCGGTATCGCCTGGATCGCGGGGCGACCGGCATGACAAAGGCGAAAGCCACGGTGCGTGATGGGGCGCGGCAGGCGATGGCCTGGCTGCATGGCTGGACCGGACTGTTGCTCGGCCATATTCTGTTCATCATGTGCCTCGCCGGGACGCTGAGCGTTTTCAAGCCGGAGATCAGTCGCTGGATGCGCCCGGAAATCAGCGGGCAGGCTGATCCGAACCGCGCGATCATCTCCGCGATCGACTGGCTGTCATCTAATACGACCGGGTCGACGGGCTGGTATCTGTCCGCGCCTGACGGTCGTTCCAATGTCGTAGAGGCCAGCTATGACAGCGGCGGCGCTTATATCAGCCGCGCACTTGATCCGGTCAGCGGCGCCCCGGTGGCGCGCGACACGCTGGGCGGGGAATTTTTCTACCGCCTGCATTTCGAGCTGGAGCTGCCCTATCCCTGGGGGCGATTGCTGGCCTCGCTGGCCGCGATGCTGATGCTGGTGGCGATCGTGACCGGCATCATCGCGCACAAGCGTTTCTTCAAGGATATCTTCACCTTCCGCCCGGCCAAGGGCCAAAGGTCTTGGCTGGACGGGCATAATGCGCTGGGAGTGCTGTCCCTGCCCTTCCACATCATGATTACCTTCACCGGCTTGCTGACGCTGGCGTCGCTCAACATGCCGTGGGGAATCGCCGCGGGCTATGGCGATGATGTCGCGACACTCTATAGCGATCTGGTTCCCGCCGCGGTGACGCGCGCGGCCACCGGAACCAAGACGCCATTGGCCCCGGTCGCTCCGATGCTGGCGCAGGCGCAGGATTATTTCGGCGGCGCACCGATCAGTCGCGTCTACATCTTCAACCCCGGCGACGCGGCGGCTGTGGTAACCGTCTATCCGGTCGAGACGGCCGCGATCGGCACTCTGCCTGCCGAGATCAGCTTCGACGGTGCGACAGGCAAGCTGCTGAAAGCCTGGACCGAAACACGGCCGATGCTGCGCGCCTATCAAACCATATATGGCCTGCACATGGCCCATTTCGCGCCGCTGTTGACGCGCTGGCTCTATTTTCTGGGTGGTGCGATGCTAACGCTCGCCATTGCGAGCGGCATGGTCCTGTGGATCGTCAAGCGGCGGGAACGCGCGCCGCTGTCGATCGGCAACCGGTTGCTGGAGCGGCTGAACGTCGGTGGCCTTGCGGGCGTGCCAATCGGCATGGCGGCATACCTCATCGCCAATCGCCTGTTGCCACTGGGTTTGGAGGCGCGCGCGCAGCAGGAGGTGTCGGTCGCCCTGTGGAGCGCGGCCGCGGCGCTGGTGCTGGGGCTGCTCCTGCCACCCGCGTTGGGCTGGCCGCTCCTGCTGGGCCTGCTGGCGCTGCTATGCGCGCTGGCCGCTGCACTGGGACCGATCTGGGCGGGGGATGCGATGATCATGACGGGCAATATGCTACTGACGGCGACGGCGGTCGGATTGGCACTGCTGGTCTGGAAGCAGCTGCGCCGCCGCAGCGTGCCCAGGCTGGTTCGCCGCCGGATGGCGCCAGCATGATGCTCACCATCGGCCTGCTCTACCTCGCCCTGTTCGCTCTGGCCGGGCGGATGCAGCGGCATCGACCGGTGCTGCTTCTAAGATGGCAGCGTCGTCCATGGGTCGCCCATCTGGAATGGGCGGGATGGATGCTGCTTGCTCTGTCGCTGCTCAGCCTGCTGCTGTGGGCGGACGCCGGCATGGCGCTTATCGCCTGGATCGGGCTGCTGCCGGTATTGGGCGCAGTCGTGATGCTCGGCATGACCTATCGCCCGGCGGTGCCGCGGACGGTTGTGCCGGTCGCGGCTGCGTTGACGATCGCCGGGTTGCTAGCGGTTTAGGCCTTTATGTCGATGGTGGCGATCAGGCCGCCATCATCGGCATTGCGCAGGCGGACGGACGCCTCGAAACTCATCGCCAGCGACCGGCTGATGGTCAGGCCAATGCCGGTGCCGTGACGCCCCCCCGGTTGGCTGCTGGCGCCGCGGGTGAAGGGTTCGAACATCTGGTCGAGCTGGTCGACGGGGATGCCGGGGCCATGATCGCGCACATGGATCAGCAGCCTGCCGCCCGATCGCGCGCAACTGATGTCCGCGCTGCCGCCATAGCGCACGGCATTGTCCACCAGATTGGCGATGCAGCGGGTCAGCGCGTTGGGCTTGACCCGCACCGTGCCGCCGCAACCGGTTAAAAAGCGGACGGGCGCGCCCAGTTCCTCAGCGTCCTCCGCCATGCTGGTCAACAGGGAATCGATGTCGAGCCAGGACCATTCCTCGCGCGCCTCGATGCTGCTGGCGAGGTCCAGCCCCTCGCGCACCAGCGTCTGCATCGCCTGATGATCCTGCAGCAGGCGGGCGCGCAGTTCCTCATTCTCGACCAGTTCCAGGCGCAGGCGCAGGCGGGTGAGCGGCGTCTGAAGATCATGGCTGATCGCGGCAAGCAATTGCGTCCGTTCGGCAAAGCCCGCGCGGGCGCGACGCTGCATCAGGTTGAAGGTAGAAAGCGCCGCGCGCACCTCCTCCGGCCCACGTTCGGGGATCTCCTCAGGGTCGAGCGACACCGAAAAGGCTTCGGCCGCTCGTTCCAGGCGGCGCAGCGGCTTGGACACAAAGCGCGCGACCAAGATGGCTAGTCCGGCCGATGCGGCGATGATGACGATCAGGTAGAGCGGATTGAACAATGTGCTGGGCGGCTTGGCAAGGCGCGGGAAGCTGAGCGCCATCGACCGGCGCTGACCATGGGCGTCGGTCAGACGCACGATCCAGCAGTCCGGCCGCGGCGCGCCGATCAGGCCGGCCGCCTTCTGCTCCACGTCGGAATGGCGCGGGAAGCAAAGGCCGATGGGCACCTGCCCCGCCTCCGGATCGGCAGATTCGCCCAGCCGGGCGACCAGCATGGCTTCCATGGCGCTGTCTTGATCGGTCAGCGACACGCCCTCCGGCGCGACATAGGCGCCCATGATGCGCCGCGCCGCCAGCATCGGTTCGATACGCGCGGGATCATGCTGCAAGCGGTCCATAATGTCGGTGGCGCTTGCGACGACGCGCTGACGGCGGACCCGTTCGAAATCATGATGGCGCGTCTGTTCCGCCACCAACAGCGCGATGATCGCGGCGACCGACATGCCCAGCGTCAGGATCAGGAAAATCTGTCCCGCCATGGACCGGAAGAAAGCGCGGGCGCGCCGGAACGGCTTGCCGATCATGAATGATCGACCGAACAGGCGAGGACATAGCCTTCGCCGCGCACTGTCAGGATCAGATCCTCGCCGCCCGGCAGGCTTGACAATTTGTGCCGCAAGCGGCTGATCTGCAAATCGATCGAGCGGTCGAACGCCGCGGTAGCGCGGCGTTCGGGCAGCAATGTCTCGCGGTCCAGCACGACATTGGGTTCGTCTATGAAGCGGCTGAGCAGGCGAAATTCGGCTGAGGACAACATCACTAGCCGATCGTCGGGCGCGACCAGCCGGCGTTGGACCAGGTCGACGCGCCAGGGTCCGATATGGGCGTAGCGCATCGCGCCGGTGCGCGCGGCCGGCCCGCTGCGCGCACGGCGCAGCAGGTTGCGGATGCGCACCAGCAGTTCGCGCGGTTCGAACGGCTTGGTCAGATAGTCGTCCGCGCCCAGTTCCAGACCCAATACCCGGTCGATCGCGGTGCCGCGCGCAGTCACCATGATGATCTGCACGTCCGATCCCTCCGCCCGCAATTCACGGCACAGCGACAGGCCGTCGCCATCGGGCAGGTTGAGGTCCAGCACGATAAGGTCCACCGCCTCGTCGCGCAACGTCTGGCGCAGGTCGGCCAGGTTGGCGGCAGCCAGCAAGCGGTAATTTTCCTGCCGCAATTGGCCGACGATCAGGTCGCGTATATCGGCGTCGTCATCGACCACCAGCACCGTGGCGGGACGGAAGGATACAGCATCGGCCATGGCCTGTCCTAGCGTGTGGCGCGTCAAAAGTCTGCGCTTCTTGTTGGTCGATACAGGCCGATACAAAGCGATACGAAGATGAACCCTGATGCAACGCATCGCCGCATTGGGAAAAACACTCCCTCTACAATGATGCCCGTAAAGCCGCGATGAGGGCCGGGTCGGCCCTCCCTGCCGACGCCAACGGAGTCCTTGCGATGCCTAACCCTGCCATCCTGGCTGGAACCCCGGTGCAGCGGGCCGAATCGATCACGCGCGTCCCTTCCCCCTCCCCCTCGTGCGCCCGGTCCGGTTTCCTTCATGCGTCGGCGGGCATCGCAGGGGCCTGCTTGGCACGTCTTCGAGGATAAGCGTCAGACCATGCCTATTTCCGCCACTTTGCGCAGCCTTCGGGTCGCATCGATCGCTCTTGGCCTGTCGCTTGCGGCCTGTGGGCAACAAAAGCCGCCGCAAAAAGGGCCGGTGGAAGTGGGCGTGGTCACGCTGAACACCCAGGACGCCACCTTGTCCAGCGAATTGCCCGGCCGCACCGTATCGACGATGATGTCGGAAGTGCGCCCGCAGGTGGCGGGGCTGATCCAGAAGCGGTTGTTCACCGAAGGGTCGATGGTCAGTGCCGGCCAGCCGCTCTATCAGATCGACGCCCGCCTCTATCGCGCGTCGCGCGACGAGGCGCAGGCCAGCCTGGCGAGCGCGCAAGCGACGGCTGCGGCGGCGCAGGCCAAGGCGCAACGCTATCGCAGTCTGGGCGATACCGAAGCGGTCAGCGCGCAGGACCGCGACGATGTGATCGCGACCGCGCGGCAGGCGAGCGCCGCGGTGCAGCAGGCGCGCGCCAGCCTGCAGACCAGCAGCGTCAATCTGGACTTCACGCTGGTCCGGGCGCCGATCAGCGGTCGTATCGGCCGCACGTTGTTCACCCCCGGCGCGCTGGTGACGACCAGCCAGGCCGATCCGCTGACGACCATCCAGCAGCTCGACCCCATTTATGTCGACGTGACCCAGTCCAGTTCGCAATTGCTGGCGCTGCGCCGGTCGCTAGCGGCGGGCAAGACGCTGCCGGCGAGCGCCACCATCCGGCTGAAATTGGAGGACGGCACTGATTATCCCCAGGAAGGCCGGATCGAGTTCGCCGAACCGATCGTGGACGTCAATAGCGGCACGGTGACGTTGCGCGCGCGCTTTCCCAATCCCGACGGGCTGTTGATGCCCGGCATGTTCGTGCGCGTGGTCGCGCCGCAGTCGGTGGTGCCCGGCGCGATCCTGGCCCCGCAACAGGGGATCAACCGCGATCCCAAGGGCAACGCGACGGCGCTGGTCGTGAACAAGGCGAACAAGGTCGAGCGTCGTACGGTCACCGCTGGCCAGGCGATCGGCGACAAATGGCTGATTACCGCTGGCCTCAAGGCCGGTGACCGCCTGATTGTCGAGGGCACCGACAAGGTGAAGGCCGACGATGTCGTGAAGCCTGTCGCCGTCAAGTCGACGAAGTAGGAGCCGACCTTTGCTCAGCCGCTATTTCATCGAACGGCCCATTTTCGCCTGGGTCATCGCCATCGGCATCATGCTCGCGGGCCTGGGTGCGATGCTGTCGCTTCCCATCGCCCAATATCCCGACATCGCCCCGCCCGGCGTCGGCATCAGTGCGACCTATCCCGGCGCGTCCGCCGAAACGGTCGAGACGAGCGTGACACAGGTGCTGGAGCAGCAGCTGACCGGCATCGACGGGCTGATGTATTTTTCCTCTTCCTCGTCTGCGACGGGGCAGGCACGGATCACCGTAACGTTCCAGAAAGGCACCGACCCCGACACCGCGCAGGTGCAGGTGCAGAACCGGGTGCAGCAAGCCTTGAGCCGCCTGCCCAACGCTGTTCAGCAGCAGGGGCTGTCCGTCACCAAGCAGCAGACCGACTTCCTGATGCTGGTGGGTCTCTATGATGAGACGGATACCGCGACGCAGGCGGATATCGCCGACTATCTGGTGAATAATTTCCAGGACCCGATCGCCCGCATAGACGGCATCGGCGCGACCCAGATCTTCGGGTCGCAATATGCGATGCGGGTGTGGCTGGACCCCTATAAGCTGGCCGCCGTCAAACTGATGCCGTCCGACGTGCAAAGTGCGATTGCGGCGCAGAATGTCGAAGTGTCGGCCGGCCAGATCGGCGCCGATCCAGCGCCCGCCGGGCAGCAGATCAATGCGACGGTGACGGCGCGCGCGCGGCTGCAAACGCCCGAACAATTCCGCAACATCATCGTCAAGACGCAGACCGACGGATCGATCGTCCATCTGTCCGATGTGGCGCGGGTCGAACTGGGCAATGAAAGCTATACCACTGCGGCGCGACTGAACGGCCATCCCGCATCCGGCGTCGCGCTGCAACTCGCGCCGGGTGCCGACGCGCTCAAGACCGCCGAACTTGTGAAGGCCAAGGTCGCCGAACTGTCCGGCAGCCTGCCCCCCGGCTACAAGGTCGTCTATCCGCGCGACACCACGCCGTTCATTCAGTTATCGGTAGAAGAGGTCATCAAGACGCTGATCGAAGCGGTGGCGCTGGTCGTCGTGGTGATGTTCGTCTTCCTGCAGAGCTGGCGTGCGACGCTGATTCCGGCCATCGCGGTGCCGGTGGTGCTGCTTGGCACGTTCGGCATCCTCGCCTTGTTCGGCTATTCCATCAACACGCTGACGCTGTTCGGCATGGTCCTGTCCATCGGCCTGCTGGTCGATGACGCGATCGTGGTGGTGGAAAATGTCGAGCGCATCATGGAGGAGGAAGGGCTGTCTCCACGTGAAGCGACGATCAAGTCAATGGAGGAGATCGGCAGCGCATTGGTCGGCATTGCGCTCGTGCTGTCGGCTGTGCTGCTGCCCATGGCCTTTTTCGGTGGATCGACCGGCGTCATCTATCGCCAGTTTTCCATAACCATCGTGTCATCGATGATGCTGTCGGTGGTGGTCGCACTCATCCTCTCGCCCGCGCTTTGCGCCACCATCCTCAAATCCGCGAGCGAAGAGCATCGCGACAAGGGCTGGGCCGGCAAGTTCAACCGCTGGTTTGAAAAGCTGACGAACGGTTATGTCCGCCGCACACAGCAGATGCTGGGACGGCGCAAACTGTTCTGGGGCTTGTATGTCCTCGTGCTGGCGGTACTTGTCCTGATCTTCGTGCGCCTGCCGTCCAGCTTCCTGCCGGTAGAGGATCAGGGGCAGGTGATGGTGCAGGTTACCCTGCCCGCTGGCGCCAAATCCAGCCGGACCAACGCCGTCATCGATCAGGTGCAGAATTATTTCCTGAATGATGAGAAGGACAATGTCGCCTACGCCTTCATCATGACCGGATTCAGTTTCCAGGGTCAGGGCGAGAATGTCGGGCAGGGCTTCATCAACCTGGCGCCATGGGATGAGCGTAAAGGGACAGCGAACACGGCCGGGACCATTGCCGGACGCGCGACAAAACAGCTCGCGGCGATCCGCGACGCCAAGGTGCTGGGCATGACGCCGCCCGCCATCCGCGGCCTGGGTCAATCGAATGGCTTCACCTTCGAATTGCTCAATAATGGCAGCCACAGCCGTGCGCGCTTTCTGGAGTTGCGCGACCAGTTGATCGACGCGGCGTCCAAAGACCCGGTGCTGGCCGGCGTGCGCGCCGCATCGCTGGAGGACACGCCCCAGCTCAAGGTCGATATCGACAATGAGAAGCTGGCGGTGCTGGGCCTGACGCAGAGCGACGTGGACGATGTGCTGAGTTCCGCCTGGGGCAGCACCTATATCAACGACTTTGTGGATCGCGGCCGGGTGAAGCGCGTCTATATGCAGGCCGATGCGGCCTATCGCGCGCTGCCAACCGATATCGACAACTGGATGGTGCGGTCCAGCAGCACGGGCCAAATGGTGCCCTTCTCCGCCTTTGCGAAGACGCATTGGACAATGGGGCCGAGCACCATGGCGCGCTTCAACGGCCTGTCTTCGTTCGAAATTCAGGGTCAGGCAGGCAGCGGCGCCAGTTCGGGCGATGCGATGGACCGGATGGTCGAGTTGCAAAAGCAACTGCCCGCCGGCACCAGCTATGCGTGGAGCGGCCTGTCCTATCAGGAGCAATTGTCCGGCGGCCAGGCGCCGCTGCTCTATGGCCTGTCGGTGCTGGTCGTGTTCCTGTGCCTTGCGGCGCTCTATGAAAGCTGGTCGATCCCGCTGGCGGTGCTGCTGGTCATCCCCCTCGGTCTGGTAGGCGCGGTGATCGCGGTGTGGGCGCGCGGCCTGGAGAATAATATCTTCTTCCAAGTCGGTCTGCTTACCACCATGGGGCTGGCGGCGAAGAATGCGATCCTGATCGTCGAGTTCGCCGAACTGGCGCACAAGCAGGGCAAGGACCCTTTGTCCGCCGCGCTGGAAGCCGCACGATTGCGCTTTCGCCCGATCCTGATGACCAGCCTTGCCTTCATCGCCGGCGTCATTCCGCTGGCGATCGCGACGGGCGCAGGCGCGCAGAGCCGGGTTGCGATCGGCACGGCGGTCGTCGGCGGCATGACGACCGCAACGGTGCTCGCCATCTTCTACGTGCCGCTGTTCTTCGTCACGATTGCGGGCTTTTTCGGCGGCGGCACAAAGAAGGTCACGCCGCCCGCCCCGGCGCCCGACGCAGGAGTTCCGGCATGATCCGTCTATCCCTGTCGGCCGTGTCCCTGATGGCGCTGGCCGGATGCAATATGGCGCCGACCTATGTGCGACCGGCCGCGCCAGTCCCTGCCACCCTGCCCAGCGGTGAAGCCTACGCAGTTGGACAGGCCGGACAAAAGGCGGGCCTGGCATGGACCGAGCTGGTCGGTGACGCCACGCTGCGCACGGTTATCGAACGCGCGCTGGCAAACAATCGCGACCTGCGCGTCGCGATCGCCAACATCCAGTCGGCGCGGGCGCTATATAGGGTGCAGCGTGCGGCGCAGTTGCCCACCGTCACGATCGACGGCGGGGCCAGTTTCATCCGTCAGAATGACAACCGGCAGAACAGCTATAGCGCCGACGTTGGTTTCAGCGCCTTCGAGATCGACCTGTTCGGCCGCGTCCGCAACCTCACCCAATCGGCGCTGGAAACCTACCTAGCGACCGAGGAAGGCGCACGATCGACGCGGATCGCGCTGATCGCCGAAACGGCGACCGCCTATGCGACGCTGGCCGCCGACCAGGAACTGCTGGCGGTTGCGCGCCAGACTGAGGCCAGCGCCCAGCGCTCTTTGGACATTACCCGCCAACTCAACGGCGCCGGTCTGATCGGCAAGCTCGACGTCTATCAGGCCCAGACGACCGTGGAGCAGGCGGCATCCGACGTCGCCGCCAACATCACCCAGGTCGCGCAGGATCGCAACGCACTCGACCTGCTGGTGGGCGCCCCGGTGGAAGAGGCGCTGCTGCCCCACTCGCTCGACAGCCTGATCGCTGGCGTGGCGAAGGTGCCGGCCGGCCTGTCATCGGATGTGCTGCTCCAGCGGCCCGACATGCTGCAGGCGGAGCATCAGCTCAAGGCCGCCAACGCCGATATCGGCGCGGCGCGCGCGGCGATGTTTCCCACGATCAGCCTGACGTCTGCGATCGGCGTGGCCAGTTCGGCCCTGTCGTCGCTCTTCACCGGCAGCGGCTTCGCCTGGTCGGCCAGCCCGTCCGCCAGCCTGCCGATCTTTGGCGGACCCAACCGCGGCAATCTGGACTATAGCAAGGCGCAGCGCGACCTCTATGTCGCCCAATATGAAAAGACGGTGCAGACCGCCTTTCGCGAAGTGGCCGACGGACTGGCGCGTGAAGGGACGATCGATGCGCAGCAGGCGGCCCAACGACGGCTGGTGATCGCCAGCCAGCGCGCCTTTGACCTGGCGGACCAGCGCTATCGGTCGGGGATCGATACGTTCCTGACGGCGCTGACCAGCCAGCGGGCGCTGTATAGCGCGCAGCAATCGGCCATCGCCACGGACCTTGCCCTGGTGAGCAACCGCGTGTTGCTCTATCGCGTGGTCGGGGCGGATCAGTAACTCGACATCGCGATTTCTCCCTCTTCTCCTGCGGCGCGAATCTGTTATCATGCCGGGATAATAAGGGAGAGGAACCATGCTGTTATTGGCACGGTGTCTGGATTGGCTCTGCCAATTATTTGCGTCGGGCGCGCAGGACGAAGTGCGCCTCAACCAATTGATATCGCGCTGCGGCGCGCGCGACCATAGGCCGCGCCACCCCTGACGGCATCGGCCTGGGGCGGTTTCTCATCAGATGGAGCCGTCTGATGACTCGGAGCCGAAAATCAGCGCCGCTAATTCGCGTAACGTCAATGATCTAGAGCGGCTTATCCGATGCAATCGGATCGCAAGCCGCTTTACCGGGGTATGCCGGGCCGCTCCGCCGACGCCAGCCGCTTGGCCGTCGTCAGCGTCTGGGCAATGAACAGCAGCACCAGAATGGCGCCGATCACGCCCACGAACAGGTCGAACCCTGACACCGCGCCGAACCAGCCGGGGGCGTAGCCCAGCAGCATCATCGCGATGGTCAGTCCGATCAGCAGCAGACGCAATTCGGTCGGCCCGGCGGCAAGATAGGACAGTTTGAACTCACCAAGCACCCGCGCCGACAGATAGGCATGGATCGACAGCAGCAGATAGCCCGCCAGCGCGACCAGCGCGACGTCCATGCGGATATAGGGGCTGGCCCCCATGCCCGCGAGAATCAGCAGGGTTGCCAGGCCATCACAGCTATGGTCGATGAAATAGCCGTAGGACGGCCGTTCGATATGGCGAAACCGCGCAAGGCTGCCGTCCAGGGAATCGCCGAACCATTGCAGCGCATAGCCGGCGATCGCCAGCCACAGCCAATCGACGCCCCAATTGCTGGCGGCATAGCCCGCAAAAATGGCGAAAGCGCCGACCATGCCCAGCGCGGTAAGCATGTCCGGCGTCAACCAGCGCGGCATATGCGCGCACAGCCAGTTGAGCAGGCGCCGTTCCGCTACGGCTAGGACATTTTGCTGGATACGGGCGATGGGTGGGGCCGACGGGCCGGAAGGCAATGACATGGCGCTTTATGACGGAAGGATGACAAATACACAATATTCCTTGCGTCCCACTTTACAAGGCCATTGCCTGTCTGCCGCCTTCCGGGCCAAAGGCGATCGATCGGGTGGATGACCCGTGGAGGACCCTATGAGCAAGGATCGGCCCCAGGATGTACGCGATATCGTAGCGCGGATGGAGCAGCGGTCGTCCAATCCGATACGTCGCGCGAGATTGATGGTGGAGCAGGAGGTGCCCCCGGCCCGCCGGGGACCGGGATGGGACCGGCATTGGCGCGAACTGGAAGCCTATCTGGATGAAGGCATCGCCTGGACCATGCCGCAGGGGCTGGACGATACGCCATCCGACGAAGATAAAAAAAGGGCCGATCCGAAGACCAGCCCGTAAAGATTTAGGAGAGGATGCCTGAAAGGCGCATTCTTTGTCTGCCAATGGGTGAATTTCCGCAAGTGCGAACGGCCATTGTGCGATTGCAGAAATTGCATCCGGGCCGAAATGCGACCTTCATTGTTGGAAGAATCGGTGATCGGCTATCGACAGGCTACCAGTAATTTTCACGCTTTGATGCGCAATGTGGCCAACGCCGCCAGCAGCAGCGTGGCCGCGGCGAAGGCCATGGTCCAGATCGGGTCGCCTGGGAAGAAGGCCTTCATGACCGATCCCATCGCCGTCGCCACCAGCAGTTGCGGCAACACGACGAAGATGTTGAACACGCCCATGTAAACGCCCAGCTTGGCCTGCGGCAGGCTGGACGCGAGCATGGCATAGGGCATGGCGAGGATCGAGGCCCAGGCGATGCCGATGCCCACTTCGCTGAGCACAAGCAGGTCGGGATCGCGCACGACCAGGAAGCTGGCGAAGCCCGCCCCGCCCGCGACCAGACACAGCGCATGCGCCCGCGCCTTGCCGATCCGTGCCGCGACCCAGGGCAGCAGCGTCATCGCCGCCACCGCCGCGACCCCGTTATACACTGAAAAAAGCACCCCCACCCAATTGCCGCCGGCCTGATAGGCGGCGCTGGCGGGATCGGCCGAGCCGAACATATATTGCGCGACGACCGGCGTCGTGTGAATCCACATGATGAAGAGCGCCGACCAGCTGAAGAACTGGATCAAGGCCAGCCGCCGCATGATCGGCGGCATGCCGCCTATATCGCCCACGATATGCGCCAGCATATGCGTGCTTCGCCCCGCGCGCGCCAACAGGATCGCGGTCAGGCTGGCAAAGCCGTACCCCGCCAGCAAGGCGGCGAGCAGATAGACTTCCTTTTCCATCGTCCACAGGGCGACCAGCAGCGCGACCACCGCACCGGCCCCGATCCAGATGAAGCATGTGCCGATGGAGCGATATGCCAGATCGGCCCCTGTATCAGGGACGACGTCGCCGTCGCCAAAGGTGCGCATCTGGTCCGGCGCATATTCGCGCGTCGTCAGCACTGTCCAGAGCACCGCCGCCAGCAACGCCGCGCCGCCAGCCCAGAAGCTGTAGCGGACGGTATCGGGCACCTGCCCCGCCGCCGCGACGTTCGCGACGCCCAAGTGATCGAGGGCATAGGGAAAGAGCGACCCCACCACCGCGCCCGCGCCGATGAAGGCGGTCTGCACCGCATAGCCCATGATATGCTGGTCCTTGCGCAGCATATCGCCGACGAAAGCGCGAAACGGCTCCATTGAGATGTTGAGGCTGGCGTCAAGCATCCACAGCAGCAACGCCGCCATCAACAGCCCGTCGCTCTGCGGCATGCCCACCAGCGCCAGTGCCGAAAGGATCGCGCCGGCCAGAAAATAGGGACGGCGGCGGCCCAGCCGGCCAAACCAGGTCCGATCGGAGAGATGCCCGACGATGGGCTGGACCAGCAATCCTGTCAGGGGAGCGGCGACCCACAGGGCGGACAGGTCATCGATGCTGGAACCGAGCGATTGAAAGACACGGCTCATATTGGCATTTTGCAGCGCAAAGCCGATCTGGATGCCGAAAAAGCCGAAACTGATATTCCACAATCCGGCAAAGCCCTGTTTCGGCTTTTCCATGCCTGTCCCCTCCCGTCGCGACCGGCCTGCCGCCCGCCTGCGTCACCCCCCGACCGCTTGCATGACGCGGCGGACAGGGCAAGCTATGCATACGAATACATACGGATCGCCATTCCCAGACGGAAACAAATGCGTCCTGCCCGATCCCACCGCTCTATTTTTTGCAACGATCCGTTGAAGTCATTCTATTGGATCGGTAGGGGCAAGGCGCGCATAAGGCCCGCCATGGCGCGCCCGACCCTTGCTATCCTGCGAATTGACCCCTTTCTGCTATGGCTGGTCGCGACTGTGGGCGTGGCGTCGCTATTGCCGGCCAGCGGACAGGCCGCCGGCTGGGTCGATATGCTGGCCGACATCGCCATCGCGCTGCTGTTCTTCCTTCATGGCGCAAAACTGTCACGTGCGGCGATACTCCAGGGGGCGGGAAATTGGCGGCTGCATTTGCTGGTCTTTGCTTCGACCTACATGGTGTTTCCTGCTGTCGGCATCGCGCTGACGTCGCTGATGCGGGGCTGGGCTGATCCGGTGCTCATGTCGGGGCTGCTCTATCTGACTCTTTTGCCCTCCACCGTCCAATCATCGATCGCCTTTACCGCGATGGCGGGCGGCAATGTCGCCGCCGCCCTGTGCAGCGCGTCGCTGTCCAACCTGATCGGCATCCTGCTGACGCCGCTCCTCGTCACCTTAACCCTGAATGTGGAGGGACATGGCGGCTCCGCTACGATCCATTCGGTCCAGACTATCGCCCTTCAACTGCTGATCCCCTTCGTCGCGGGCCATCTGCTGCGCCCCTATATCGGCGGCTTCATCGACCGGCATAAGGGACTGTTGATGCCCGTGGATCGCGGCGCGATATTGTTGGTGGTCTATGCCGCTTTCAGCGCCGCCGTCGCGGGCGGCATTTGGACTCAGGTCGGCGTGGGCGACCTAATGCTACTGTTGGTCCTGAGTATGCTCATCCTGGCCTTCGTCATGGGGGTCAATATGGGCGTTGCGCGGCTTGCCCGATTGCCGCGCCCGGACGCGATCGTGCTGCTGTTCTGCGGATCGAAGAAAAGCCTGGTATCCGGCGTACCGATGGCTGGCGCGCTGTTCCCGCCCGCGCAGGTCGGCCTGCTGATTCTGCCGCTCATGATATTTCATCAGCTGCAACTGCTGCTGTGCGCGGCGCTGGCCGCCCGGTTCGCGCGGCAGGCGGCGACTTTGGCGACCATCCCGCCACTGCCCCGAAGCGAAGCGGACATTCATCGGGCGGCAGACGCCATCGGCCTGCCGATCGATGCCGCCTGTATGCCCGGCGTGGTCGCGAACATGGCGCTGCTCGATCGCCATGCCGGACTGTTGCTCAGCCGTGATGAAAGCGCCGCGCCATGATGGGAGCCATGGCTATCGCCCAGTCCGTGCGCAGCGGCCGACTGTCCGCCACGCATATGCTCGATCAGTGCCTGGCGACGCTGGCGAAAGAATATGCGCCGCTTTGCGCCGTGACCCGCATCCTGGCCGGACCGGCGCGCGAGGATGCGCAGAGGGTGGATGCGCTGGTCGCCGCCGGACGCGATCCAGGCGCGCTGGCGGGCGTGCCCTTTGGTGTGAAGGATCTGTTCGACATTGCCGGCCTGCCCACCGCCGCCGGATCGCGTGTTTATGCCGACGCGCCCCCGGCGGCCGAAGATGCCGAAGCGATCCGTCGCCTGAAAGCCGCAGGCGCAGTGCTGGTGGCGAGCCTCAACATGGACGAGTTCGCCTATGGCTTTGCGACCATCAACGCGCTGCATGGCACGACGCGCAATCCGCATGACCCGACCCGGCTGGCGGGCGGGTCGTCGGGCGGGTCGGCGGCGGCGGTCGCGGCCGGCCTTCTGCCCTTTTCGCTGGGGTCCGACACCAACGGGTCGATCCGGGTGCCGGCCAGCCTGACCGGCCTTTACGGGTTGAAACCAACGCATGGCGACCTGCCGATGGGTGGCGTCTTTCCCTTCGCCGACAGTTTTGACGATATCGGCCCGTTCACCGCGTCGCTGGCCGACATGGTGACGATCTGGGCAATACTGAGCGGGCGATCCGCCC
Organism: Sphingobium sp. Z007; assembly: GCF_900013425.1. GTDB lineage: Bacteria > Pseudomonadota > Alphaproteobacteria > Sphingomonadales > Sphingomonadaceae > Sphingobium. The sequence goes on along the minus strand of NZ_FBXK01000001.1, from coordinate 1,126,350 downwards.
AGCCGCACGACACGCCGATCCGCCTTGCGCGGCTGGGCGGCCGCTTTGCGCAGAACATCGATCCCGATCAGAGCGCAGCGATAGACGCCATTGCGCCGGATGCGCCGGTCGTAACTGTGCCAGACATCGCCCGCGCGCGGTCGGCCGCCTTCCTGATTACGGCCAGCGAAGGCGGGCGACTGCACCGCGCGGCGCTGGCGCGCGACGCCATGGCTTTCGATCCGCAGGTGCGTGACCGGCTGATCGCCGGGGCCTTGTTGCCCGATGGCCTGTATGACGACGCGCAGGCGTTCCGCGCCAGCTTCCGCGCCACGATGCTGGACCTGATCGCGCCCTATGACGTGCTGATCGCGCCGGCCACGCCCTGCACCGCGCCGCTGGTGGACGATCCCCGCATCCTGATCGACGGGGCGATGACGGCGGCGCGCGCGGACCTGGGCATTCATACCCAGCCGATCAGTTTCACGGGCTTTCCTTCGCTCAGTGTTCCGCTCTATCGTCCGGGGCGGCTGCCATTGGGGCTGCAACTGATCGGCAAGCCAAGTAGCGAGCCGACATTGTTCCGTCTGGCCGCCATGCTGGAGCAACGGGGCATCACCGGCGTCACCATGCCGGGACATCAACATTCGGGGGACATCGCATGACGCCATCGCAGGTCGCGGATCACCATCCGCCAGAAGCGCCGACAAGCCGGCTGGACCGCTATTTCGCCCTCAACCAGCGCGGCACGTCGGTGCGGACGGAGGTTTTGGCGGGGGTCACCACCTTCCTGACCATGGCCTATATCGTGCTGGTCAACCCGGCGATCCTGGGCGCGGCCGGGATGCCGGTGGCGGCGGTAGCGGCAGCCACCTGCTTTGCGGCTGCCTTTGCTTCGATCCTGATGGGCCTGACCGCCAATGTGCCTTTGGCGCTGGCGCCGGGCATGGGATTGAACGCCTATTTCGCCTTTACCGTGGTCGGGCAGATGGGCGTGCCCTGGCCGATCGCGCTGGGCTGCGTCTTCCTGTCCGGCGTCGCGTTCCTGATCCTGACGCTGACCGGGGTGCGGCAATTGATCGTGGCGGTCATCCCCACCTATCTTTTTGCCGCCGTGGCGGGCGGCATCGGCCTGTTCATCGGTTTCATCGGCCTGAAAAATGCCGGGATCGTGGGTGCCAATCCGGCGACCTTCGTGGCGCTGGGCGACCTCAAAGCCCCCGGCGCGGCGCTGGCGTTGCTGGGGCTGTTGGTGATCGGCACGCTCAGTGTCTGGAATGTGCGCGGCGCAATGCTGATCGGCATCGTCGCGACCACGATCGTCGGCTGGCTGACCGGCATGGTGACGGTCAAGCCCGAACCCTATAGTCTGGATGCGCTGACCGGCACGGCGTTCCAACTGGACCTGCCTGGCGTGTTCGGGCTGACCGGCAGCCATGGCCTCGGTCTGCTCGAAATCCTGTTCGTGTTCCTGTTCGTGGATCTGTTCGACAATATCGGGACGCTGGTGGCGGTGACCAAGCGCGCCGGGCTAATGGACGCGGCGGGCAAGATTCCGGGCCTCAACCGCATATTGATTACCGACGCGGTCGCCACCATCGTCGGGTCGATGGCGGGGACCAGCACCGTCACCTCCTATGTCGAAAGTGCCGCGGGCGTGCAGGCGGGCGGGCGCACCGGACTGACGGCGGTCGTCACCGGCATCCTGTTCCTGTTGACGATGTTCGTTGCCCCCTATGCGCAACTGGTGCCGCTGGCGGCGACGGCACCCGCGCTCATCATCGTCGGGGGCCTGATGCTGGTGCCGCTGACGGAGGTTGAGTGGGAAGACCCGATGTCGGCGATTCCCGCCTTCCTGACCGTGGCGATGATCCCGCTGACCTTCTCGATCGCCAACGGCCTGGCCTTTGGCATCACCGCTCATGCGGCGCTCAAGGCGCTGCGCGGGACGGCCACCCGCAAAGACTGGTTCCTGTTCCTGCTGGCCGGCCTTTTCGTCATTCGCTTCGTCTGGATGGGAGCCGCCTGATGCGTTTTATCGCCCTCGCGCTGCTGGCGCTTGCCCTTCCCTCTCAAGCCCTCGCGCGCAAAATGGACAGCACGCCGCGCACCGTGGTCATGACCGCCTTCCTGCCCGAATGGGATGCGCTGGTGAAGTCGGTGGACAGGCCCAAGCGCCACCAGATCAACGGCATGACCTTCCTGACCGGCCGGATGGCCGGCAAGCCGGTGCTGCTGATGCAGAGCGGCGTTAGCATGGTGAACGCTGCGATGAATACGCAACTGGTGCTGGATCACTTCACCGTGCGGCGCATCGTCTTTTCCGGCATCGCTGGCGGCGTCGATCCCGGCCTGTCGATCGGCGACGTCATCGTGCCGCAGGACTGGGCGCAATATCTCGAAGTCTCCTTCGCCCGCAAAAATGGCGACGGATGGACCGTCCCCGAAGCGGTGGACGCCAACGCGCCGGCCAATTGGGGCATGATGTTCCCGCGCGGGGTGCGCGTTGGCAATGCGCGCGAGGCGGTAAAGCGTCACTATAGTTTCGGCGTCGATCCCGCCCTGCTGCAACTGGCGCAGAAAGTGGCGGGCGACGTGAAGCTGGAACGCTGCATCCAGGGCCAGGGCGCAGCGTCCGCCTGCCTGCCGCATGATCCCAAGATCGTGGTCGGCGGGACTGGTGTCAGCGCCGGCGTATTCGCCGACAATGCCGAGTTTCGCGATTATCTGGCCAGCGCGTGGAAGGCGCGGGTGCTGGACATGGAAAGCGCGGCGGTCGCGCAGGTCGCCTATGCCAATGGCGTGCCGGTCATCGTCTTCCGCAGCCTGTCGGACCTGGCCGGCGGCGATGCGGGCGAGAATCAGATGGTCGCCTTCATGGCCTTGGCGTCGGTCAACAGCGCCCATGTCGTGCGCGCCTTCGTCGCGGCGCTGCCTGACTGATGGCGCTGGCCACCGTCTCAGGCCGACACGGCATGGTGACCGCGCCGCATCATTTGGCGAGCGCGGCGGGCCTCAGCGTGCTGCGCGATGGCGGCAACGCGGTGGAGGCGTGCGTCGCGGTGGCGGCGACGCTGGCGGCGGTCTATCCGCATATGACCGGCATCGGCGGCGATGGGTTCTGGGTCATTCGAGAGTCAGACGGGCGCGTGCATGGCATCCATGGCTGCGGCGGCGCGGCGGCCAAGGCGGACCTGTCGCTTTATGCGGGACATGAAGCGGTGCCGACGCGCGGGCCGCTGGCAGCGAATACGGTGGCAGGCACGGTTTCGGGCTGGGCGGCGGCGCTGGAAGGCGGCACGTTGCCGCTCGATCGCCTGCTGCGCGATGCGATTGGCCATGCACGGGCGGGCGTGGCCGTCACGGCGGGCGGCGCGGAGATCGCGGCGGCCAAGGGCGAAGAGTTGCGCGGACAACCCGGCGCCTATATGGCGACCTTCGAACCCGAAGGCCGACCCCTGCGCGCGGGCGATCTGCTGTGCCAGCCCCTATTAGCCGACACGCTGCAACGGCTGGCGGACGAGGGATTGGCGAGCTTTTACAGCGGCGCGCTGGCGGCCGACATCGCCGCCGATCTGGCCGCGCTGGGCAGCCCCGTTTCCGCCGCCGATCTGGCCGCGCATCAGGCGACCCGCCCCGATCCGCTGCATGTCGGGATCGGTGGCGCGACCCTCTACAACAGCGCGCCGCCCACGCAGGGTTTCGCCTCGCTGCTGATCCTCGCCCTTTTCGACCGGCTGCGCGCTGGGAGCGCCGATGGGTTCGACCATGTCCATGGGCTGGTCGAAGCGACCAAACAGGCCTTCCTGATCCGCGACATGCATGTCGGCGATCCCGCCTTTCATGATTATGACTGGCAGGGATTGCTGGACGATCCCGCCGCGCTGGAGATGCTGGCGGCGAAGATCGATCCGGCCCGCGCCCTGCCCTGGCCGCAGCCGCCGCAATGGGGCGACACCTGCTGGTTCGCGGCGGCCGATGGCGACGGGCGCGTCGTATCCTGCATCCAGTCCACCTATTTCGAGTTCGGATCGGGCCTGGTGCTGCCGCGCACCGGCATCACCTGGCAGAATCGCGGCAGCAGCTTCCGATTGGCGCAGAGCGGCTGGAATGCGCTCAAGCCCGGCCGTAAGCCGTTCCATACGCTCAATCCCGCGCTCGCATGTTTCGCTGACGGGCGGGTCATGGCCTATGGCACGATGGGCGGCGAGGGTCAGCCGCAGACGCAGGCGGCCTTATTCACGCGCTACGCCCGCTATGGTGTGGACTTGCAGGAGGCGATCAGCCGACCGCGATGGTTGTTGGGGCGGACCTGGGGCGACCAGAGCACGACCTTGAAGCTGGAGGACGGGTTCGACGAGCGCCTTTATGTCGACCTGATCGCCGCTGGTCACGATGTCGAGCGGGTGGGGCCGCCGACCGGCACTATGGGCCATGCCGGCGCGATCGTGCGCCATAGTGATGGGCGGCTGGACGGCGCGACAGACCCGCGCAGCGACGGCGCGGTGGCGACATGGTGAGCGGCGGGGCAAGAGCGGTGGCGCGCTGCGATGCGTTGGGCGTCGCGCCCTATAGCGACATGGCGGACGGCCTGTATCGCGGCTATCTGACGCCGGCCTATGTTCATGCACAGGATGCGCTGGCGGGGTGGATGGGAGAGGCCGGGATGGCTGCGCGGCGCGACCCGGCTGCCAACCTGATCGGCCGCTATGAAGGGCTGGACCCGGCCGCGCCCGCGCTGCTGATCGGCAGCCATCTCGACAGCGTGAAAGATGCGGGTCGCTATGACGGGCTTCTGGGCATCATGCTGGGCGTGGAGGCGGTCGCGGCGCTGCATCGCGCCGGGCGACGCCTGCGCTTCCCGATAGAGGTGATCGCCTTTGGCGACGAGGAAGGATCGCGCTTTCCCGCCGCTATGCTGACCAGCCGGGCGGTAGCGGGTACGCTCGCGGCTGAGGCGCTATGGCTGAGCGATGGCGACGGCATTGCATTGGCGGATGCCGGTGTCGATGTCGGCGCCTATCTCTCCGCCGCGCGCGCGCCCCGCACCACCCTCGCCTATCTTGAAGCGCATATCGAACAAGGGCCGGTGCTGGAGGCGCAGGGGCTGGCGCTTGGCACCGTCACCGGCATCGCCGCGCAACTGCGCTATCAACTGACGCTGCGGGGGATGGCGGGCCATGCCGGCACGACGTCGATGCCCTTGCGCCGCGACGCGCTGGCAGGCGCGGCGGAGGCGATGCTGGCGATCGAGGGACTCGCGCGCAACGATGCCTCCGACCTCGTCGCCACGGTGGGGCGGATCGAGGCGCTGCCGGGCGCGGCCAATGTCATCCCCGGCGAAGTGCGCTTCACGCTGGATGTCCGGTCCGGCGAAGAGGGCAGGCGTAACCAAGCGGCGGAGGCGATGATCGATGCGATCACTGCGATCGCCGATCGGCGCGAGCTGGATTTGGCGACGACGCTGATCCACGACCTGCCCGCAAGCCCGTGCGATCCCCGACTGATGAAACTGATGGATGCCGCCATCGCCGAGACCGGACAGTCCGCCTTCCGCCTCGTATCCGGCGCGGGTCATGACGCGATGGTGATGGCGGCGCTGTGCCCGACCGCCATGCTGTTCATCCGGTGCAGGCATGGGATCAGCCATCATCCGGCCGAACATGTCGATCCCGCCGATGCGGAAGCGGCATTGCAAGCTATGCTGGGCTTCATAGAGAGATTGGGAGAGTTCATTGCTGCCGCTTGATCCGAACTTATTCGGCGAGATCGACCCGCCCCAGCGGCTGCTGATGGGGCCGGGGCCGGTCAATGCCCACCCCCGCGTGCTGCGCGCCATGTCCGCCGATCTGCTGGGCCAGTTCGACCCGGAAATGACCGGCTATATGAACCAGGTCATGGCGCTGTATCGCCCGATCTTCGGCACGCAGAACCAGTGGACGATGCTGGTCGATGGCACCGCGCGGGCGGGGATCGAAGCGGCGCTGGTCAGCCTGGTCGCGCCGGGCGACACCGTGCTGGTGGTCAATTTCGGTCGCTTCGGCCTGCTGCTCACGGAAATATTGGGCCGCATCGGCGCGCGGGTCGAAACGGTGGAGGCGACCTGGGGCGAAGTCGTGCCGATGGACGCCATCGCTGCTGGGATCGAACGGGTGCAGCCCAAGGTGGTCGCCACCATCCATGGCGATACCTCCACCACCATGGCGCAACCGCTCGACGGCCTGGGCGCGCTGTGCGCGGCGGCGGGGGCGCTGCTCTATGTCGATGCGACTGCGACGATCGGCGGCATGGCCATCGCCGCCGATCGCTGGGGCGCGGACATCGTCACCGGCGGCTTGCAGAAATGCCTGGGCGGGCCATCGGGATCGGCGCCGATCACCATCTCCGATCAGGCGGCGGCGCTGATCCAGGGCCGCAAGCGGGTCGAAGCCGGCATCCGCCGCGACGACATCAGCGACGGCGCGGGGCCGCGCATCGGCTCCAACTATTTCGACCTCGCCATGATTATGGATTATTGGAGCGACAAGCGCCTCAATCATCATACCGAAGCGACGTCGATGCTCTACGCCGCGCGCGAATGTGCGCGGATCATGCTGGGCGAAGGGCTGGAGGCCAGCTACGCCCGCCACGAAGCCGCCGGGCGCGCGATGACCGCCGGGCTGCGCGCCATGGGGCTGACCGTCTTTGGCGACGACGCGCATCGCATGACCAATGTGACGGGCGTTTTCATCCCGCAGGGCGTCGACGGCGAACGCGTCCGCACGATGATGCGCAATGCGTTCGAGATCGAGATCGGCACCGCCTTCGGTCCGCTCCAGGGCCGGATCTGGCGGATCGGCGCGATGGGTTATAATGCGATGCAGCATAAGGTGCTGAGCACGCTGGGTGCGCTGGAGGCGTGCCTGCGGCGGGAGGGATTTACGCTCCCCGCCGGTGAGGCTGTCAATGCAGCGATGGCGGCGTGGGACGCGTGACCCCGCCCCGCGACCTCATCGGCTATGGCGCCTCCCCTCCCGATCCGTGCTGGCCCGGCGGTGCGAAAGTCGCGGTGCAGTTCGTCATCAATTATGAGGAAGGGGCGGAAAATAGCGTCCTCAACGGCGACAAGGGGTCCGAAGCCTTCCTGTCCGAAATGGTCGGCGCGCAGAGCCATGACGACCGGGCGATGGCGATGGAAAGCCTGTATGAATATGGCAGCCGCGCCGGTTTCTGGCGGCTGCACCGCATCTTCACGCAGCGCGCCCTGCCCGTCACGGTCTTTGGCGTGGCGCAGGCGATGGCGATGAACCCGCAAGCGGTCGCCGCGATGCTGGCGGCGGACTGGGAAATCGCCAGCCACGGCCTGAAATGGATCGACTATCAAACCGTGCCCGAAGACGTCGAGCGCGCGCATATTACCCAAGCGATCGCGCTGCACAGCAGCCTGACCGGCAGCCGCCCCTTGGGTTGGTATCAGGGCCGCACGTCGCCCAACACCGCCCGGCTGGTGCGGGAGGAAGGCGGTTTCGTCTATGATGCGGACAGCTATGCCGACGACCTGCCCTATTATGATCGCGGGCAGTTGATCGTCCCCTACACGCTCGACGCCAACGACATGAAGATGGTCGCCTATAACGGCTTTACCGAGGGCGAGCAGTTTTTCCGCTATCTGCGCGACACGTTCGACCAGTTGCGGGAGGAAGGCGGGCGGATGATGTCGGTCGGCCTGCATGGCCGCATCGCGGGGCGCCCCGCTCGCGCCCGCGCGCTTGCCCGTTTCCTCGATCATGTCGTTGCGTCCGGCGACGCCTGGGTCGCGCGCCGCATCGACATCGCCCGCCACTGGATGGAGGTTCACCCGCTATGACGATAGACGATCCCGTACTGCTCGCCGAAATCACCGCCGCCTTCGTCGCCTATGAGCGGGCGCTGATGGCCGACGACGTGCCCGCCATGGAGGCGCTGTTCCACGATGCGCCGACGACCAATCGCTATGGCGTGGGCGAGGTGCTTTACGGCATCGAGGAGATACGGGCATTTCGCAAGGGGCGCGGCGGATCGCCGCAGCGCAAACTGGGGAAGGTCTCGATCACCGTCTATGGCGACGCCTTCGCCACCGCCGACGCCGAATTTTTCCGCGAGAATAGCGACCGGCGCGGACGCCAGACGCAAAGCTGGGTCAAGTTCGCCGATGGCTGGAAAGTCGTATCGGCGCATGTCTCGCTGGAAGGCAGCACACATTGACTGGTCCCACGCAAGCCTTTTTCGAACATAGCCCCTGGATCGAGGCGCGGGCAGACGCGCGCCCGTCGTGTGGGGACCGCTGGGCGGACCTGATGGCGGTGGTCCGCAGCGCCAGCGGCGAGGAGCAACTGGCCCTGATCCGCGCCCATCCCGAACTGGCGGGCAAGGCGGTGATCGACCGGACATTGACAGACGCATCGGCAGCGGAACAGGCATCGGCCGGGCTAGATCGGCTGACTCCACAAGAATATGCGCGCTTCCATGCGCTCAACGCCGCCTATCAGGAGCGCTTCGGTTTTCCCTTCATCATCTGCGTGCGGCTGACCGACAAGGCGGGGATATTGGCGGCCATGGAACAGCGTCTCGCCCACGAGCGGGGCGAGGAGATTGCGACCGCCATCGCCCAGATCGGCGAGATCGTGCGCCTGCGGCTGAAGGATATGGAGGCATGATCGGCCTGCCCGCCCTGGAAGCGGACCTCGCCCGCCAATTGACGCTGATCGGTTTCGGCGGCGCGGACTGGACGCGCCCGCGCGCTCATCCTGATGGGCATGTGTACGATGTGGCGATCGTGGGCGGCGGGCAGAGCGGGCTTGCCGCGGCCTTCGGCCTGATGCGCGAGCGCGTGTCCAATATCCTGGTCATCGACGAAAGCCCGGCGGGTCTGGAGGGACCATGGGACAGCTATGCGCGGATGATTACGCTGCGCACGCCCAAGATGCTGAACCCGATCGATTTCGGGGTGCCCGCGCTCACCTATCGCGCCTGGTGGGAGGCGCAGCATGGCGCGGCTGGCTGGGAGGCTGTCGACAAGATCGCGCGCGGCGACTGGATGGCCTATCTGCGCTGGTATCGCCGGGTGCTGGCGCTGCCGGTGCGTAATGATACGCGGTTGACGCTGATCGAGCCGGTCGGAGACGGGCTGCACCGGTTGCATCTGGACAGGCAAGCGCCATTGCTGGCGCGCAAGGTGGTGCTCGCGACCGGCATCCAGGGCGGCGGGCAATGGCATACCCCCGCGATGATCCGCGAGGCCCTGCCCCGCCATCTCTACGCTCATACCAGCGAGCCGATCGATTATGCCGCGCTGGCGGGCAAGCGAATCGGCATATTGGGCGGCGGCGCGTCCGCGTTCGACAATGCCCACGCGGCGATGCGCCTGGGCGTCGCGGAAGCGCATGTTTTCATCCGGCGCAAGAGCTTGCCGCGGATCAATCCCATTCGCTTCATGGAAAGGGTCGGCTTCACCGGCCGCTATCCCGCATTGGATGATGCGACCAAATATCGGGTGATGGCGAGCTTCCTTGGCCATAACCAGCCGCCCACCAACGACACCTTCGATCGCGCGGCGGCCTGGCCCGGTTTCGCGCTGCATCTGGGCGCGCCATGGCTGGATGTGCGACAAGAAGATGGACAGGTCTGCGTGACCACGCCGCAGCGCGAACAGATGTTCGATTTCGCGGTCCTATCGACGGGGCTTATTAGCGATCCAGGCCTCCGTCCCGAACTGGCGGGGCTGGCGCCGCATATCGCGCGCTGGGCCGATCGCTTCACCCCGCCGCCGGGCGAGCGCAACGCGCTGATCGACGCGCATCCCTATCTGGGCCCCGGCTTCCAACTGCTGCCGCGCGACGCGGCGGGCGAGGCAGCGCTGCACGGCGTGTTCGCCTTCAACTATTCGGCGCTCATCAGCCTGGGCCTGTCCGCCTCGGCCCTGTCGGGGTTGCAGACCGCCCTGCCCCGGCTGGTCCGCGGCGTTACCGACCAGCTGTTCCTGGACGATAAGGACGCGCTGGTCGCCGACCTGATCGCCTATGATGAAGCGGAATTTATCGGCCAATGGCCGCGCCAGGAGGCGGCCGAATGACTATCCTGTCCACCCATGTCCTCGACACCGCCCATGGCTGCCCGGCCGACGGAGTGGCGATCCAATTGCTGTCGCAGGACGGCGCGCTATTGTTCGCAGGCGCCACCAATGCGGACGGGCGCTGCCCCGGCCTGCCCCCGATCGATCCCGGCTGCTACCAGCTGACATTCGCGGTCGCGGCCTATTATCGGGCGCGCGGAACCGTGCTGGCTGACCCGCCTTTTCTTGACGTTATAACTGTCCATTTCGGTGTCTCGGACGATGGCCATTATCATGTGCCGTTGCTGGTTTCGCCCTATGGCTATTCGACCTATCGGGGGAGTTGAGATGAGCGGCGTGCGCTTTCTGCTGGACGGCGGCGTGGTGGAGATCGCGCAGGTCGATCCCACCGCCACCCTGCTCGACCATCTGCGCTATCGCCTGGGCCGGACGGGCACGAAGGAGGGCTGCGCCGAGGGCGATTGCGGCGCCTGCACCGTACTGGTGGGCGAACTGGATCGCGACGGCATCGCGTGGCGGGCGGTCAACAGTTGCATCCTCTTCCTGCCGATGCTGCATGGCAAGGCGCTGCTGACGGTCGAGAGCCTGGGCAAGGACGATGCGCTCACCCGGTTGCAGGCGTGCATGGCGGCGAACGGCAGTTCGCAATGCGGCTTCTGCACGCCCGGTTTCGTCATGTCGCTGCATGGCCGGTGCATCGGCGCGCGCGGCGATGCGTTGCCGGTGGCGGACGTGCTGGCGGGCAATTTGTGCCGCTGCACCGGCTATGGGCCGATATTGGACGCGGCGGAAAGCGTGCCGACGTTGCCTCAGGACGATGCGGGCACGGTCGCCGCGTTGCGGGGAATCGCATCGGACCAGACCGTCGCGGGCGGCGATGGTGCGCGGCGCTGGTTCATCCCCCGCACCACGCAGGCGCTGGCCGACCTGCTGGCCGCCCATCCCGACGCCCGGCTGGTGGCGGGGGCGACAGATGTCGGCCTGTGGGTGACGAAGGGGCTGGAGACGCTGGAGACATTGATCTTCATCGGTGACATTGCGGAATTACAGGCGATCAATGAAGGACCGGATGGCCTGACGATCGGCGCGGGGGTGCGCTATGCCGACGCCCATGCCGCGTTCGCGCGGTTGCACCCGGACCTGGGCGAACTGGTGCGACGGATCGGCGGATTGCAGGTGCGCAACGCCGCAACCGTGGGCGGCAATATCGCCAACGGATCGCCCATCGGCGACGGGCCGCCCGCACTGATCGCGCTGGGCGCGTCGATGACCCTGCGGAGCGCCATGGGGCGGCGGACGATGGCGCTGGAGGAGTATTTCCTGGCCTATGGGCAACAGGACCGGCGGCCGTTCGAGTTTGTCGAAAGCATCCACGTGCCGCGCCCCGCCCCGACCGACATCATCCTGATCGGCAAATTGTCCCGCCGGTTCGACAGCGATATTTCGGCGGTGTGCGGGGCGATCCGGCTACGGATGGATGGCGAGCGGATCGTGGAGGCGCGGGTCGCCTTTGGCGGCATGGCGGCGACGCCGCGCCGGGCACCGGCTTGCGAAGGCGCGCTAACGGGCCAGTCTTTCACGCAAGCGACGATTGCCGCTGCCGTCGTTGCGCTGCGCCAGGATTACAGCCCATTGAGCGATGTGCGCGGCAGCGCCGTCTATCGGGTTGAGGCGGCGGCCAGCCTGCTTTGGCGATTGTGGCACCGGGAGTCCGGCGCGCCGGTATCGTTGCTGGCGCTGGAGGCCGAGCATGGCTGAGCGCGATCCCGGCTTGGTGGCGCAGGCGAAACCCTCCAACCCGCATGACAGCGCGGCGCTGCATGTCAGCGGTCGTGCCCACTATGCCGACGACCTGCCCGAACCGGCCGCCATGCTACATCTCGCCTTCGGCCAGAGCCGCGAGGCACATGCGCGCATCATGGCGATGGACCTCTCCGCGGTGCGCGCCGCGCCCGGCGTGGTCGCTGTCTATACCGCAGCCGATATTCCCGGTGCGAACGACGTCAGCCCGGTCGCGGGCGACGATCGGCTGCTAGCCGACGGCGAAGTGCTCTGCGTCGGCCAGCCCATCTTCCTGGTCGCCGCCACCAGCCAGCGCGCCGCGCGGCAGGCGGCCCGACTGGGCGAGATCGCATACGAACCCTTGCCTGCCCATCTGACCATCGCCGACGCCCGCGCTGCCGCGTCGCTGATCGAGCCGACCCAGCGCATGGCGCGGGGCGACGCCGCCGCTGCATTGGCCGACGCCCCGCATCGCCTGACGGGCGGTTTCGACATGGGCGGGCAGGACCATTTCTATCTGGAGGGGCAGGTCGCGATCGCGACGCCGGGTGAGGATGGGCAGATGCATGTCCTGTCCTCCACCCAGCATCCCAGCGAAGTGCAGCATCTGGTCGCCCATATGCTCTGTCGCCGTTCCGCCGACGTGACGGTCGAGGTGCGGCGGATGGGCGGCGCGTTCGGGGGCAAGGAGACTCAGGCCGCCCTTTTCGCCGCCGCCGCCGCCCTGGTCGCGGACAAGACCGGTCGCCCCGCCAAATTCCGTTGCGACCGCGACGACGACATGGTGATGACCGGCAAGCGGCATGATTTTCGGGTAGATTATGAAGTGGGTTTCGACGCTGCGGGACACATACTCGCGCTCAAGCTGGGGCTCGCCTCGCGCTGCGGCGCGACCGTGGATCTGTCGCCCGCGATCAACGACCGGGCGATGTTCCATGCCGACAATTGCTATCATCTGCCCGCGATCGAGATTTTGTCGGAGCGGCTGAAGACGCACACGGTTTCCGCCACCGCCTTTCGCGGGTTCGGCGGGCCGCAGGGGATGCTCGCGATCGAAAGGGTCATGGATGATGTCGCCGCGCATCTGGGGATCGATCCGCTCGATGTGCGGATCGCCAACCTCTATGGCCCCGGCCGTGACGTCACCCCCTATGCCATGCAGGTCACGGACAATATCGCGCCGCAGTTGATCGCCCGGTTGCGTGCCGATGCCCGCTACGACGCGCGGCGGCAGGCGATCGCTGCCTTCAATGCGCAGAGTCCGGTGCTGAAGAAAGGGATCGCGCTGAGCCCGGTCAAGTTCGGCATCAGCTTCACCACTACCCACCTCAATCAGGCCGGCGCGCTGGTCCATGTCTATGCCGACGGCAGCATCCAGATCAATCATGGCGGCACCGAGATGGGGCAGGGTCTCTATATCAAGGTGGCGCAGGTGGTGGCCGATGTGTTCGCCGTGCCGGTGGGGCAAGTGCGGATCACCGCGACGCGGACGGACAAGGTGCCCAATACATCCGCGACGGCGGCGTCATCGGGCGCGGATTTGAATGGCATGGCGGCCTACAACGCCGCAATGACGATCCGGGACCGGCTGACTGCCTTTGCCGCGCGCAGCTTTGGTTGCGGAGAGGAAGCCGTGCGTTTCTCGGACGGTGCGGTGCGGATCGGCACGGAGCGGGTGAGCTTCGGCGACCTTTGCCGCAAGGCGCATATCGGGCGCGTCTCGCTCTCCTCGACCGGCTATTACGCCACGCCCGACATCGCCTATGATCGGGCCGCGCACAAAGGTCGGCCCTTCTATTATTTCGCCTATGGCGCGGCGGTGACGGAGGTGGCGATCGACACGCTGACCGGCGAGCATCGGGTGCTGGCGGTCGATATCCTGCATGATGTTGGCACATCGCTGAACCCAATCATCGACATCGGCCAGATCGAGGGCGGCTTCCTGCAAGGCCAGGGCTGGCTCACCACCGAGGAACTGGTGTGGGACGACAAGGGCCGTCTGCTGACCCATTCGCCCGCCACCTACAAGATTCCGACCGCGTCGGACCGGCCGCGCCATCTGTCGATCCGGCTGTGGGACGGGGAGAATGTGCAGCCGACGATCAACCGGTCCAAGGCGGTGGGCGAGCCGCCCTTCATGCTGGCGATCTCGGTTTTTTCGGCGCTGACGCATGCGATCGCCGCCGTCGCGCCGGAGAAGCGCGCCTTGCCCCCACTCGATGCGCCGGCGACGCCCGAACGCATATTGCGCGCCATCGCGGATCATCGCCCCGCATGAGCGACTGGCTGGCATGGATAAAGGATGTCGCGTCGAGCGAACCGGCAGCATTGGTCAGCATATTGGCGAGCGAAGGGTCGGCGCCGCGGGGCGCGGGCACGCGGATGCTGGTGAGCGCCGACCGCTTGTTCGGGACGATCGGCGGGGGCCAGCTGGAGCATCGCGCGATCGAACAGGCGCAGGCCATGTTGGCATTGCCGCCGGGCAGCTGGCGGGTGCAGGATTATCCGCTGGGGCCATTGCTGGGCCAATGTTGCGGTGGGCGGGTGCGGCTGCTGATCGAGCATGTTGATCCTGCTGCGCTGGACTGGCTGGCGGACGCTGCGGAGGAGCAGGTGCTGGTATCGACCCTGACGCCGGGCCGGATCGAGCGCCATGTCAGCGCCAAGGCCATACCTGCCCCGCTGTCGGCGCGGGGCGACCGGCCGCGCGAGGGCGCGACGTTCGCCGAGAGGATCGGCCAGCGCCGCCGCCCGCTCTATCTGTTCGGCGCGGGCCATGTCGGCCAGGCGATCGCGCGCCATGCGCAGCCCCTGCCGTTCTGCCTAGCCTGGTTCGATACGCGGCCGCTGTTCGAGACGATCAACGGCGTCGCAGTGGTGCCGGAGGATGCGATCGCTCAATGCGTGTCGCAAGCGCCCGACGACGCTGCGATGCTGATCCTGACCCATGACCATGCGCTCGATTACCGGCTGACCCGCGCAGCGCTGGAGCGTGGCCCGATCGCCTTTGTCGGCCTGATCGGATCGCAGACCAAGCGCGCGCGCTTCCACAGTCGGCTGGAACGCGACGGTGTTTCGCAAGCGGCGCGTGCACGGCTGACCTGCCCAATCGGGGTCAGCGGCGTGACCGGCAAGGAACCCGATGTGATCGCCATCGCTGCCCTTGCCCAATTGCTGCAACTGGAGCGGCCATGACCATCCGGGCGTTTCGCGGCGAAATCCTGTCGGTGGCGGATGATCCACTGACGCAACCGAAAGCCGTGCGGCATGAGCCGGACGGGCTATTGGTCGTGGAGGATGGGATTGTCGTCGCGCGCGGTGCCTATGCCGATCTCGCGCCGGTTCATGCCGATGTCCAGGTCGAAACGCTGCCGGGGCTGATCGTGCCGGGCTTTATCGACGCTCATGTCCATTATCCGCAGATGGACCGGATCGCCTCCCATGGCGAACAGTTACTCGACTGGCTTGACCGGCATATCTTCCCGGCGGAAAAGGCTTTTGCCGATCGCGCCCATGCCGATCGGGTCGCCGGGTCGTTCCTTGGCGAACTGCTGCGCAACGGCACGACGAGCGCGCTGGTCTTCCCGACCGTCCATGCCCATTCGGTCGACGCGTTGTTCGATGCGGCGCTTTCCCGGAATATGCGGATCATTTCCGGCAAGGTGCTGATGGATTTGGGGCCGGAAGGGCTGGCCGACACGCCGGAAACGGCGCGTGGCGAGAGCGAGGCGCTGATCGGCCGGTGGCGCGGCAAGGGGCGGCTCGGCTATGCGGTGACGCCGCGCTTCGCGCTGACTTCGTCCGACGCGCAAATGCATGTCGCCAGTGCGTTGCTGGCGGATCATCCTGATGTGCTGCTCCACACCCATCTGGCGGAAAATGAACGCGAATGCGCGCAAGTTGCGGCGCGTTTTCCCGATGCGGCCGACTATCTCGACGCCTATGACCGCTTTGGGCTGGTGGGGTCGCGATCGGTATTTGCCCATGGCGTACACCTGTCCGACCGCGCCTGCGCCCGGATGCGCGAGAGCGGCGGGGGAATCGCTGTATGCCCGACCTCCAACCTGTTCCTGGGGTCGGGCTTTTTCGATTTCAGCCAGGCGGCGCGGCATCGGATGAAGCTGGGCCTTGGCACCGATGTCGGGGCGGGCACCAGCTTTTCGATGCTCCACACCGCCGGAATCGCCTATCAGGCGGGGCTGATGCGCGGGTATCGGCTCGATCCGTTCCGCGCGCTGTATCTGGCGACCGCAGGCAGCGCCGCGCTGCTGCATATCGGCGATCGGGTCGGCGCGCTGCTGCCGGGGCAGGAAGCGGACTTCGTTGTGCTCGACACGACCGCCACGCCCCTGCTGGCGCGACGCACCGCTGGCGCGGATCTTGCCGAACGGCTGTTCGCGTTGCAGATATTAGGGGACGACCGGGCCGTCGCGGCCACCTATATCATGGGCGAGCGCATAGACCCCGCATGATGGACAGACGATGACGATCAAGCTTATCTGCCTCGATGCCGACGACACGCTCTGGCACAATATGCGCCATTTCAATGCGACCGAAGAAGCGCTGGTGGCGATGCTCAAGCCCTTCGCCGACGACCATGTCACGCGCGACCGGCTGATCGCCTGTGAAACGCGCAACCTCAAACTTTATGGCTATGGGGCCAAGGGCTTCACTTTGTCGATGATCGAGACGGCGGTGGAATTGGCGGGCGACAATCTCTCCAAGTCGCTGGTGTCCGACATTTTGGCCGCCGGACGCACCCTGCTTGCCCATCCGGTTGAACTGTTCGACGATGTGCTGGAAACGCTGGAGGCGCTGTCGCATCTGGGCAAGGTCGTTTTGGTCACGAAGGGCGACCTGTTGCACCAGGAAAGCAAGCTGGCGGCGTCCGGGCTGGGCGACCTGTTCAGCGGGATCGAAATCGTGAGCGATAAGAGGCCGGATACCTTCACCCGCATCTTCGCCCAATATGGCGTCGCGGCGGAGCAGGCTGTCATGGCCGGCGATTCGCTGCGGTCGGACATTCATCCCGCGCTGGAGGCGGGCGCATGGGCCGCCTATATCCCGCAGGAGGGCGCCTGGGCGCATGAAATGGGCCGAGTGCCGGAGGACCATCCGCGCTTCCGCCTGCTGGAACGGCTGGGCGATCTGCCTGATTGGGTGCGGTTGATCCGTTGATGCGCGCATTGCGGCAACACGCCGTCGCCGGGATTGCATTTGCGGGACGTGCCGTGGCCGCCTAGAGTCAGGGCCATGACCGATCTCGACAGCTTCATCACTGGCCTGCCCAAGGCCGAACTTCATCTCCATATCGAGGGAAGCCTGGAGCCGGAACTGATGTTCGCCTTGGCCCGGCGCAATGGCGTCGCAATCCCCTATGCGGATGTGGAGGCGGTGCGCGCCGCCTATGCGTTCGGCAACTTGCAGGATTTCCTCGACATCTATTATGCCGGTGCCGACGTGCTGCGGACGCGGCAGGATTTCCACGACCTTGCCGCCGCCTATTTCGATCGTGCGGCGGCCGACGGCGTGATCCATGCCGAAATCATGTTCGATCCGCAGACCCATAGCGCGCGTGGTATCCCCTTTGCCGAGGTAATCGAGGGACTGCTCTCCGCTTGCGCTGAGGCGGAGGCGCGGCATGGCATGACCAGCCTGCTGATCCTGAGCTTCCTGCGCCATCTGAGCGAGGCGGACGCTTTTGCGACGCTGGCGGAGGCGGACCCATGGCTCGACCGGATCGCAGCGGTCGGCCTCGATTCCTCTGAAATGGGTCATCCGCCGGAGAAATTTGCGCGCGTCTTCGCCGTGGCGCGGGATAAGGGCCTGCGCCTGGTGGCTCACGCCGGGGAGGAAGGCCCGCCTGCCTATGTTTATGAGGCGCTTGACCTGCTGAAGGTCGATCGGATCGACCATGGCAATCGCGCGCTTGAAGACAAAGTGCTGGTCGAACGGCTGGCGCGCGAGGGCATGACGCTGACCGTCTGCCCGCTGTCCAACCTTAAACTCTGCGTGATCGACGCCATCGGGGATCATCCGATCGACCACATGCTGGCACTGGGCCTGAAAGCCACGATCAATTCGGACGACCCCGCCTATTTCGGCGGCTATATCGCGGACAATTATCGCGCGGTGGCGCGCGCGCGCGGGCTGGACCGAGCGGCGCTGGCGACGCTGGCCCGCAACAGCTTTACCGGTTCGTTCCTGCCGGAAGCGGCTGTCGCGGTGCATTTAGAGCGGCTGGAGGGCTGGTTGGCAGACAAGGCTTAAAATCGCGGGCTTCCGTGCTTCGGCCTTCGCCGGAACACGGCTTAGCTAAACATCACCGTCGCCTAGCCAATGTTCGGTCCGGGGCGGCAGATATTGGGCGATGCGATCGAGCATGACGTCTGGGTCGCGCTCGATCAGCAGCATGGCGCGATGTTCTGGTTTCAGGAACCCCTCCGCCACGACATGGTCGATGAAACCCGACATGCCGCTGTAGAAGCCGTTGACGTCCAACATCCCGACCGGCTTTTCATGATAGCCCAGCTGCGACCAGCACCAGGCTTCGAACATTTCTTCAAAGGTGCCGATCCCGCCGGGCAGCGTCACGAAGCCGTCCGCCAGCTTGGCCATGAGCGCCTTGCGCTCATGCATGGTCTGAACGACATGCAGTTCGCTGATCCCCTGATGGTCATGCTCGCGCGCGCGCAGCGCTTCTGGGATAACGCCGATCACCTCGCCGCCCGCCGCGCACGCCGCATCGGCGACCACGCCCATCAGCCCGACCGTGCCGCCGCCGTAAACGAGACCGATGCCGCGCTGCGCCAGCAATGTCCCAAACTGTTCCGCCGCTTCGCGATAGACCGGCAGCCGCCCGGGCGAGGAACCAAGGAAGACGCAGATCCGCATCCGCCTGTCCCTCTGCATTTCGGGCGCGCTCAGGACAGCCGCTCAGGCACGGACAGCGCCTCCTCCACGATGTCGTCGCTGGCGCCGACCGATTCCCAGGGGAAAACGAACCAGCGCTTGTCGCTGTCACGATCGATCATGCTGGCCCAATAATCGACGGTCTGGCGCGATCGGCTGTTGGACATCAGCACGGCGAAGCGCAGATTGCCGGCGTCGCAGCGATTGTCGGCGAGCAGGCTGCGAATATAGTCGATCGTGCCGCCGCTGTCGTTGATGTCGTCGACGAACAGCAGTTTCACCCCCGCTGCGCTCTTGGCCGCGACCTTGCCCAGCAGTTCGTCGGCAAAGCCCGGCACCTTGCTGCTATGGTCGATCGAAAGCATCGGCAGCTTGAGCTGGTGAGAGATATAGACTGCCGGGACCAGCCCGCCGCGGCCGATGCCGATGATGAAGTCGGGCGTCCAGTCGCCCTCCCCCACCTGGCGCGCGACGGTCTGCACGTCGGCGAGGAAGGCGTCATAGCCGATGTAGAAAAGTTCGGGTTCAGCGGTGCTGCTCATGAAAAGCGAATCCAGTTGGCCGGGAATGGACATGAGCATGCCGATTATCCCGCCCGCGCCAAGGGGGCAATCGGCCGTAACGCGGATCAGAGGTCGGCGCGCTTGATCGAGACGGGGTAGCTGAGCTGGGCAAAGCCGCTCTCTATTTCGCCCAGCACGATTCCGGCTGCGTAAGAAGGGGTGCGCGCCGCCGCGGTGCAGAGCGCCAGCGTCATCGGCCGCAGGATCGGATCGGAAATACGGGTGAAGGACAGGGTGCCGCGTTGCACCTCCGTAATCACGTCGAGCGAGGTCAATATGCCGATGCCGACGCCCTGCATGACTAGCGAGGTAATCATCTGGATATTGTCGGAACTGGCGGTGCGATCGATCTGAAGGCCGCTAGTCCCTTCTAGCACGGCGATCTGCTGACACACCGCCAGCGGCTCGGCCGGGACGATCAGCGGCGATCCGGCGCAGGCGGAAAAGCGCGCCTCGCGCTGGTCGCCAAAGGGGTGGCCGGCGGGCGTGAGGAAGCCCAGGACGACCTCGACAAAGGAGCGCACGGTCAGGTCGCGATAGGATTGCGGTTCGAACAAGATGCCGAAATCTGCTTCGCCGCTCGCGATGGCGTCGCGCACCCGGTCATTTTCCAGGACTCGCACGCCAATGGTGATGCCGGGATAGCGGCTCTGGATCACGCGGATGGCGCCGGGGATATAACCCTTGGCCAGCGCGTCGATGATGGCGATGTCGACATGGCCGCGCTTCAAACCGCGCAAATCCTCTATCTGTGCGCGCACGTCGGCCAGATTTTTCTGCCAGCGCCCGCCCGCCGCCATCATGATCTCCCCCGCGGCCGTCAGGCGCAAGCCGGTCGGCAATCGCTCGAACAGCGGCATCCCCAGGTCCGCCTCCACATTCAAAATCTGCCGGTCGATGGCCGACGCGGAGATATTGAGTTCGTCCGCCGCCTTGCGGATCGACCCCAGTCGGCCGACCGCCATGAAGTAACGCAGGAAACGCGAAAATGCCGGCATGGACCCACCCTAATTTTTGCAACACTCCGTAGGATTCATTGCGTTTGATCGCATCAGGTCAAGCCCTTACTCGCACCGCAGAGTGAAATAGTGGGGATGCAAGGATGGCGGGGTCCGCAAAACAGACGATGATGGCGATGGCCATGATGGTTGCGGCGCTGGCCTGCTCGTCGTTGGGCCGCGGCGCCGAACCGCCAGTGCCAGCGCTGCCGTCGGTCAAGCCGATCCCGGTCAAGGTCATCGTCGTCGCCAATTTCGAGCCGGGCGCGGATATGGGCGATGCGCCCGGCGAGTTCCAGCTCTGGGCCGAGCGCGAGAAGCTGACCGAGGTCATCGCGATTAAGGGCGCGCTGCACCCGTTGCGCCGCAATGCGGCAGGACTATACGGCATGTGCTGGGGCAGCCCGGACACGATGCTGGGCGGGGTCGCCGAACAGTTGATGAGCCTGCTGCTCGATCCGCGTTTCGATTTCAGCAAGACCTATTGGCTGTTTACCGGCATATCGGGCGTCGATCCGCAAATCGCATCCGTCGGCAGCGCCGCCTGGTCGCGCTGGGTGGTGCAGGGCGACACATTGCGGGAATTTGACGATCGCGAAGTGGGCAAGGACTGGCCCTATGGCCTGTTCGCGATCGGAGCCGACGCGCCCAACAAGCTGCCCCAGAATACCGAGAACTTCGCTGGTTTCACCGATACCGGCAAGCTGACCATGTCGGTGAAGCTGAACCAGAGCCTGGCGCAATGGGCCTATGATCGCACCAAGGATGTTACCATTCCCGACAGTCCGGCGCTGCAAAAGGCGCGCGCGGCCTGGGCCGGCTATCCCAATGCGCAAAAGCCGCCCTTCGTGCTGATGGGCGAAACATTGGGGTCAGTCCGCTACTGGCATGGCCCCGGGCGCACCCAATGGGCGCGCGACTGGGTGAAGCTGTGGACTGGCGGCAAGGGCCGTTTCGCCATGACCAACATGGAAAGCCAGTCGCTGGCCGGCGCCATGGCAATCGCCGCGAAACAAGGGCTGGTTGATCCGGGGCGCGTGCTGGTCCTGCGCACCGGCAGCAATCCGTCGATGCCGCCGCCGGGCCGATCAGCCGTCGAAAGCGTCGCCGATGAAGGCGCGGGCCAGGTCGCTGCGTTCGAAGCCAATTATCGCGTCGGCGTGCCGGTAGTGCATGAATTGCTGAGCCATTGGGATAGCTACAAGGATCATGTGCCGGGAACCGATCCGCAATGAAGCACGGCCTGGCCCTTATGACCTCGCTGGCCGTGCTGTCGCCGGCTGCGGCGCAGACGACAAGTGGAGAAGCGGCTGCGGCCGCCCTTTTCGACCGGCTCGCGGACAGTCCGCCCGCGCTGCGGCTGTTCCTCAAGGCGATGCCCAAGGGCGGCGACCTGCACAATCATCTGAGCGGCACCCCCTATGCGGAAGATTATCTGCGCTGGGCAGCGCAGGCAGGCCTGTGCGTCGACGATAGCGGCACCCGCGTCGTCGCGCCGCCCTGCCCGGAATCGCGGACGGTCAAACATGTGGGCGAACAGACCCCCTTCGCCTTCGCCCGGCTGGTCGATGCCATGTCGACGCGCGGCGTCCAGCACGGCGTGGGCGCGAATGACGCATCGGGCCATACGCAGTTTTTCGGCAGTTTCGAACGGTTCGGCCCGACTGG
Organism: Sphingobium sp. Z007; assembly: GCF_900013425.1. Lineage (GTDB taxonomy): Bacteria > Pseudomonadota > Alphaproteobacteria > Sphingomonadales > Sphingomonadaceae > Sphingobium. The sequence continues at coordinate 1,104,358 of NZ_FBXK01000001.1, read as the reverse complement.
CCCGGCCGCGGACGCCGGCGCCTTGGTTGTTGCGCGGCAGGTCGCAGCGGGCGATCGGGTCGGCTATCTGGAACTGATCTACAATCCTGACGCACTGATCGCTTCGACGCTGGGCGCGGCGGACACGCCGTTGGACGCCAGCGGCCTGGCCGCCTTCTACAGCCGGACGATCAAAGAAGCGAAGCCCGTCATCGATCGGGCGATCGCGGAACTGGATGCGAACGAGGCGGCGGCGGCCAAGGCGCTGGCCTGTGGCGGTGCGAGCCCCGATCCGGGCTGCGGCGTTGCGATCCGCTATCTCGCCTGGGGCTGGCGCGACCTGCCGCCCGCGCAGGCCTTCACCTCGCTGATCCTCGCCTTTGCCCTCGCCGATCGCGATCCGCGCTATGTCGGCATCAACATCGTCCAGCCGGAAGATTGGGTGATCGCGCTGCGCGATTATGATCTGCACATGGCGATGATCCGTTTTCTGGCGGAACGGCATCCTCGCGTGCATCGCACCCTGCATGCAGGCGAACTGGCGTTCGGTCTGGTGCCGCCCGCTGCGCTGCGCGACCATATCGCCCAGGCGTTGGACGCCGGGGCGGAACGGATCGGTCATGGCACCGCCATCGCTTATGAAGACGACGCCGTCGCCACACTGGCGCGGATGGCGCGCGACGATGTCGCAGTGGAGATCAACCTGACCAGCAATGCAGTGATATTGGGGGTGAAGGGCGACGATCATCCGCTGCGCCTTTATCGCAAGGCGGGCGTCCCGACGCTGCTATCGACCGACGACCAGGGCATATTGCGCACTGACATGACCCAGGAATATCTGCGCGCCGCGCGCGAACAGGGCATGGGCTATGCGGATCTCAAGCAGATGGCACGCACCAGCCTGGAACGGGCGTTCATCGACGGGGCCAGCATCTGGGCGGACCGGCATGTGGGCACACTCGCCCCGCCCTGCGCCGCAGGCTGGGCCGACGATGGTTGTCGCAGCCTTGCACGATCCAGTTCCAAGGCTGCGCTTCAAATCCAATTAGAGGAAGATTTCCAGGCTTTCGAAGACGTTACCGTTTCCAGCCTTCATAAATCGATCGGACCCTAAAAGGCCGAAGACGACCGGAATAACAACGATAAAAAATATGACATTTTCTTTGCTGCGGCGCGTCAAGACTATTAGCATCATGCATCGCAGCATGAGAAATTTCCATGGGAGAGGAAGACAGCAGGGATAACCGGCTGGCGAAGCTGTGGGGATTTACGCTTCGCCGCCATCATTAAGGGGGCTCAACATGGCGCATCATCTGCCTTTTCATCGTTCTAATAATAATGCTACGCGGCAACATCGTTCGCGACCTGGATCGACCGCCATCGCCACGCTGGCGTTGCTGTCCTGCACCGCCCTAAGTCCTGGGCTGAGTTCCACCGCCTGGGCACAAACGCCCGCGCCGGAGGATGCACCGGAACCGACCGCCGAAATCGTCGTCACCGGCGCGCTCGACGCGCTGCCAATCAAAAATGTCGGATCGATTTTCGGCTTCGACAAGACGATCCTCGAAACCCCGCGCTCCGCCTCCACCATCAGCAGCGAGCAGATGGAGCGGTTCGGGATCACCGACATTTATGACCTGGTCGCGCAGGCGCCTGGCACCTTTACTAACAGTTTCTTCGGCGTCGGCGGGGCGCTCGACATTCGCGGCACGCCCGGCGAAGTCTATTTCCGCGGCATGCGTCGCCTGGACAATCCGGGCAACTATCCCACGCCCATCGGCGCATCGGACCGCATCGACATCGTCCGCGGCCCGGCGTCGCCCATTTTCGGTCCCTCCAAGACCGGCGGCTACATGAATTTCGTGCCGAAATCGGCGCGCGTTGCGGACGGCAAGTTGCGCGATAAGGCAACGGGCGAAATCAGCTACACCCGCGGTAGCTGGGACATGAACGTCGTCAAGGGCAATGTCTCCGGCCCGCTCAAAATCGGCGAGCAGGAATTCGGCTACAGCCTGTTCGGCCAATATGAGGATGACGGCAGCTATTATCGCAACATGTCGACCAAGCAGACCATCCTGCAAGGTTCCTTCGACACCGACCTGTCGGACCATGTCCGCATTGAGTTCGGCGGCCAGTATCAAAATTACAAGGGCCAGCAAAATGGCGGCTGGAACCGCCTGACTCAGGCGCTGGTCGATGACGGCACCTATATCACCGGCCAGGCGCAGCCGCTGGATACCAGCGGCGACGGGCAGATTTCGCAGCAGGAAATCAAGGCTTCGGTGCCCGGCGGATTCTCGATTTTCGGCAACTTCTCCTGCCCGAACAGTACCTTCAGCCCCTTCGCCAGCGGCTTTACCGACGCCTGCTTCACCTCGACCTATCCCAGTCTGGCGCTGACCAACACCGGCACGACAAAGCTCAGCCGCCGCGACGTGCTGACCGGCAAGGACGATCGTTTGGTCAATCGGGGATCGACCTTCTATTTCGATGCTATCTACACGGCCGACAGCGGTTTCGAGCTGAAGAACCAGTGGTTCTACGACAGCTATGAAAATATGAACGAGAACGCCTACGGCTTCTCGCAATTCCATGACAGCTGGGTGATCGAGGACAAGATCGTCGCATCCAAGACGCTGGAGAGCAGCGCGGGCAAATTCTCGTTCCAGCTGTCGCCGTCGGTCCGCTACACTAAGTTCGCGCATGGCGACGACTTCAACTATGAATATTTCCACCGCGTCGACTTGACGGTGGGCTATGACGCCTTGTCGGATCGACTGTTGTCGACCGAATGCGACTGCGACTACACCAATTATGTCGTCGGCCATTATAGCGACCTGGCGCTGGCGGGGCTGGTCGATTTGGACTTTGCCTTTGGCCTGGATGTAACGCTGGGCGCGCGCTACGACCATCTGGACGTCAAGGCGACGAACATCACGTCCAAGATGGAAGCACCCGCGGCCGGCCTGGCGGCGAATAACGCCAGCGGTAGCAAGGGCGCCTGGTCCTGGTCGGGCAGCGCATCCTACAAGCTGCCCTTCGGCCTGATCCCCTATGGCACCATCGCCAAGCAATCGACGGTGATTGCGGGTCAGGGCGCGGAAATCTATCCGGCCGATGTCGCCGGCGGCACTTTCCTGTCCGCCTCCAAACTTTATGAAGGCGGGATCAAGGGCAGTTGGCTCGACAACAAGCTCTATGCGGCCGTGTCGGTCTATAAGCAGAAGCGCACCGACTTTAATATCCAGTCGATCACGGTGAACCAGTCGGTCGAGACCAAGGGACTGGAGGCGGAATTCCGCTGGTCGGTCGATCGTCACCTGCTCATTACCGGCGCCTATACCCACACCAATGTCTATAATCTGACCGCGTTGCAGGACGGCAGCCTGTTCAGCTTCTTTGGCATCGAGGATCTGGTGAACGTGTCCGATCCGACCCTTTATCTGGGTGGCCAGCCGATCGGGCTGGTGCCGATCAACAGCCGGAACGATTCCAAGCGCGCGGGTATTCCTGAAAACATGTATTCGGCCACCGCGACCTATGCGTTCGACTTCGGCCTCGCTTTGTCGGGCAGCCTGGTGCATGTCGATTCGGTCTATTCGGGCCAAAGTCAGGCCGTAAAGCTGCCGGCCTATACCACGGTGGACCTGGGCGTATCGTTCGAAACCGGACCGATGCTGTTGCGCCTGGTGGTCAAGAACGCGACCAACGAGAAATATTTCCGCGCCAACTTCACCGAATTGTTCGGCAGCACCATCGTCCTGCCGGAACGGCCGCGCAGCTTCCAGGCGTCCGCCGTCTATAAGTTCTGATGCACTATCGCAGGAGCGCCCCTGTCCGGGACGCTCCTGCCCCCTATTGCCAAGGAACTCCGATGCGCACCCTTTTCCGCTGCGTCCTCCCGCTTGCTGCCTTGGCAGGGGCGGGCGTCGCGCCTGCCGCCACACCGCCGGTCGAAGCCGTCCTCGCTTGCACGCCGACCAAAGCCTGCACCGCGACGCTGCCGGTGCGCATGGTCATCGTCACCATGTTCGAGATCGGCGCGGACCAGGGCGACGCGCCCGGCGAATTTCAGCTGTGGAAGGAAAGGCGACATCTTGATACGCGCATCCCCTTTCCGCAGGGCTATCACGACCTTTTCTACAATCCCGACAGTCAGATATTGGCGATGGTGACCGGGGTCGGCACCGCACGGTCCGCCACCGCGACCATGGCGCTGGGCCTCGACCCGCGTTTTGACTTGTCCAAAGCCTATTGGCTGGTGGCCGGGATCGCTGGGATTGACCCGCAGGATGCCTCCATCGGATCGGCCGCTTGGGCGCGCTACAGCGTCGATGGCGACCTGGCCCATGAAATCGATGCGCGCGAGATTCCCAAGGACTGGCCGTCGGGCTTCTTCCCCCTCGACAAGAAGGGACCGGGCGACACGAGCCCGCCCATCACCGAAGGCCGGGTGTTCGCGCTCAACCCCAAGCTGGTCGACTGGGCTTTCGCCCTGACCAAGGACGTGGTCATTCCCGACGATCCCGGCATCCAGCAGGAACGGGCGCGCTACAAGGGCTATCCCAATGCGCAAAAGCCGCCCTTCGTCCTGATCGGCGATCAGTTGTCCGCCATGACCTTCTGGCATGGCAAGCTGCTCAATCGCTGGGCGAATGACTTCACCCGTTATTCCACCAGCGGAAAGGGAGAGTTCGTGACCTCCGCCATGGAGGAAACGGGGACGTTGCAGGCCATAACCTATCTGGGCCACGCCGGGCGGGTGGACAAAGACCGGGTCATGGTGCTGCGATCAGGCAGCAATTTCTCCATGCCGCCCGAAGGCGTTGCCGCCGCCGACAATCTGATGCGGGAAAATGAAGGCTATTCGGGGATGCGGGCATCGCTCGAAAGCCTGTATCTGGTCGGGTCAAAGGTCGTGGACGAACTGCTGGATCATTGGGATCGCTACGAGCAGGCGCCGCCGCAATGACCGTAGCGCCGCTCGCCATACCGCAGGCTGCTCCTGAGCAGCCGACGGGCATGACGGCGGCGCAGGCGCGCGATCCTGATCATTTTCCCGGCCTCGCCATCGCCATCCCGCTGGGCATCCAGCATGTTCTGGCCATGTTCGTCAGCAACATCACGCCCGCCATCATCATCGCGGGCGCCGCCGGCTTCGGCTATGGATCGGCGGACCCCGGCGCGCTGATCTACATGATCCAGATGGCCATGTTGTTTGCCGGCCTCGCCACCCTGCTCCAGACGGTGGGCGTCGGGCCAGTCGGCGCGCACCTGCCCCTGGTGCAGGGCACCAGCTTCGCCTTCCTGCCGGTCATCATCCCGATCTGCGCCGGGCGCGGGGTGGAGGCTATGGCGGAACTCACCGCCGCGGCGCTGTGCGGCGGACTGTTCCACGCGGTGCTGAGCATGTTCGTCGGCCGTATCCGCTTCGCCCTGCCGCCGCTGGTTACGGGCCTTGTCGTGCTGATGATCGCGCTGTCGCTGATGCGGGTCGGCATCCAATATGCCGCCGGCGGGGTTATGGCGCAGGGCACACCGGCTTACGGCGCAGGGTCGGGATGGCTGCTGGCGGGCGTGGTCATCGTCACGACGCTGGGGCTTAGCTTTTTCGGACGGGGGCTGTGGTCCACCGCATCTGTCCTGCTGGGGCTGCTCGCGGGCTATGCGCTTGCCGCCGCAATGGGCCGCGTGTCGCTGGCCCCGATCGGTTCAGCGCCTGTCGTCATGCTGCCCGATCCGTTCCATTTCGGCTTTGCGCTGTCGGCCTCCGCGATAATGGGCTTCTGCCTGATGGGCTTCATCTCCGCGATCGAATCGATCGCCGACGTGTCCGCCATTTGCGAAGCCAATATTGGCCGTCCGGCGCGCGACAGCGAACTGATCGGCGCAACGGCCGCCGATGGCGTAGGCACGGCGATCGGGGCGCTGTTCGGGGCCATGCCCAACACCAGCTTCAGCCAGAATGTGGGGTTGATCGCCATCACCGGCATCGTCAGCCGCCATGTCGTGACGGTCGGCGCGCTATGCCTGGTCCTGTGCGGATTGGTGCCCAAGATCGGCGCGGCCATCACCACCATCCCCATCGAAGTGCTGGGCGGCGGCGTCATATTGATGTTCGGCATGGTCGCATCGGCCGCGCTGTCGATGCTGTCGGCGGTCCCATGGACGCAGCGCAACATGCTGATTTTCGGCATCGCCTTGTCGCTGGGCATCGGGCTGGAACTCGAACCGGACGCGCTCTCCCACCTGCCTGCGTCCGCGCGCATCATCCTGGCATCCGGCGTGCTGCCGGCAGCGGTGGTGGCGGTGATGCTCAACCTGATCGTGCCGGGCCGAACGGACGCACCGCCGCAGGACTGACCCTATCCTATCCGGCCGTGCTTCGCCGCACGACCAGCCTGGTGCCCAGCGTGCAGGGCGGCAGCGGCCGATCCTCCACCTGCGCGACCAGGGTATCGACCAGCAATTGGCCGGCGCCCTTCATGTCCTGCATGATCGTGGTCAGCGGCGGCGTGGTCAGGCTGGCGGCGGGGATATCGTCAAAGCCGATAATGGCGACATCGCCAGGCACTGACAGGCCCGCCTCCGCCAGCGCGCGCATTGCGCCGATAGCGATCAGGTCGCTCGCGGCAAAGATGGCGTCGAACAGGACGCCACGCGCGATCAGTGTCTGCGTGGCGGCATGGCCGGCATCCTCGGCCGTCAGCGCATCGACCTGCAACGCTGGATCAGGGGCGATGCCGACCGCTGCCATCGCCTGGCACAGGCCGCGATAGCGATCGGCAAATTCGGGATAATGTTCGTCCGCCTGCCCCAGAAAGGCGATGCGCCGTCGTCCGATCCCTAGCAGATGATCGCCCGCCAGCTGCCCCGCCCCGACATTGTCCGACCCCACGGTGGGGCCGATCGTATCGTCGTCCACCGACCCCCAGCGCACGAAATGCGTGCCATGGTCGACCAGTTCGGTCAGCCGCCGCTGGTAGAGCGTATAGTCGCCATAGCCCAGCAGGATGAGGCCGTCGGCGCGATGGCTGTCCTGGTAACGGACGTGCCAGTCATCCTCCATCTTCTGGAAGGAGATGAGCAGGTCCAGCCCCCGCGCGCCGCATTGCCGTGTGATCGACCCCAGCATCGCCAGGAAGAAGGGATTGATGTTGGATTCATCGGGGGTGGGATCTTCGAAGAACAGCAGGGCGATGGTGTTCGACCGCTGCGACCGGAGCGAGGATGCATTTTTATCGACCGAATAGTTGAGTTCGCGCGCGATCGCCTCGATCCGCTGGCGCGTGGCCAGGCTGACCGATCGCGATCCGCGCAGCGCGCGGCTGACAGTTGGCTGCGACACGCCCGCCAGATAGGCGATGTCGAAGCTCGTCGGCTTGCTGCTGGGCTGGCGCCCCATCTCTCTCCTCCCGGCGCGTTGGATGCGCCACAGCCATGCTAGGGATCATCCCAAAACAAGGCAATTGCGTCCTGGGCGATCACGTCCCCCGTTGCATATCAGCCACAGGCCGTGGCCATGCATAATATGCGCATACGTATGCCTGCTGGCGGGGCGAGGCGAGCGGGGCGTAAGAGGCCTCATCCGCAGGAAAGTGGCGCTGCACAGCCACGCCTGCGGCCAGGGTTTCCAGCACCGGCGAACAGGGTCTGTCCGGTGTCCACGGGGGAGAGGATAAAAGTGGCTCATCATCATAACCGCGTCCGTTTGTTCGGCGCATCGCTTCTGGCCATCATGGCGACGGCCGGCGGCTCTGCCTTTGCGCAGGACGCGCCGCAAGCCGACGCCGCGCCGCAAGCCGACGCCGCGCCGCAGGATGCGACCGCCGACACGATCATCGTCACGGGCTTCCGCGCCGCGCTCCAAAGCGCCGTCAATGTAAAGAAGAACGCCGCGCAGATCGTGGAATCGGTGTCAGCCGAGGATATCGGCCGCTTGCCCGACGCATCGATCGGCGAATCCATCGCCCGCCTGCCGGGCCTGACGTCGCAGCGCCTGTTCGGCCGCGCCAATTCGATCGCGATCCGCGGCGCCAGCGCCGACCTGTCCACCACCACGCTCAATGGCCGTCCCCAAACATCGACCGGCGAACAGCGCAATGTCGAGTTCGACCAATATCCCTCCGAAGTCGTCAGCCGCGTCGATGTGTTCAAGTCGCCCCAGGCCAACCTCATCAACCAGGGCCTGGCCGGGACGGTTGACATCCGCACCATCCGTCCACTCGACTATGGCAAGGAACTGTACTCGGTCGGCGCCCGCGGCGTCTATACGGATCTTGGCAAGGTCAATGCTGACAGCAAGGACAAGGGCTATCGCCTGACCGGCACCTATGTCGGCCAGTTCGCAGGCGACCGCATCGGCGTGTCGCTGTCCGCCGCCTATAATGACGAACCCTATCAATCCAAGGAGTTCGAAGCCTGGGGCTATGCCGACGGGCCGAATGGCGACAAGGTTATCGGCGGCATCAAGCCGTTCGGCGTGTCCACGCAGTTGAAGCGCCTGGGCATCCAGGGCGCGGTGCAGGTGCAGGCCACCGACACGCTGCTGCTGACCTTCGATGGCTTCTACGGCGACTTCAAGGAAAAGCAGATCAAGCGGGGCGTCGAATTTCCGCTCTACTGGAGCGGTGCGACGCTGGTGCCCGCCAGCATCAGCACCGATGGCGATTTCATCAACAAGGGCACCTTCACCGGCGTCGAAGCGGTGGTCAACAACCACGGCTATGAACGCAAGTCGAAGATCTTCTCCGGCGGTTTCAACGGCAAATATACCGGCGACGATGGCTGGTCGGCCAGTTTCGATTTCGGCTATTCGCGCACCGACCGCAGCGAATTGTCGCTCGAATCCAATGCCGGCACCGGCTATGGTCCCGGCAATGGCGCCACCGACACGCTGGATTTCGTGAGCGGCGCCAAGGGCACGCGCTTCACCTCCAGCCTGCTCGACTATAGCGATCCCAATCTGATGGTGCTGACCGACCCCTTGGGTTGGGGCGCCGGCGCGCCGCTGGGCCATCAGGAGGGCTATTATAACAACCGCATCATCGATGATGAAATCAAGAGCTACCAGTTGGAGTTTGGCAAGGAGATAGAGGGCGGCTTCCTGTCGAAGGTCACCGCGGGGCTGGGCTATGTCGACCGGACCAAGGCGAAGACGCCGGAAGAATATGTGCTGAACCTGGCCAATGGCGCGACGTCGCTGGTGCTGCCGGAGCAATATCGCCTGGCGGCCACCGACCTGAACTTCATCGGCATCGGCCCGATCCTTTCCTACGACCCGTTCAAGCTGCTGGCTGACGGCGTCTATATCAGGACACTGAACCCCAGCAGGACGTGCCGGCCAAGGCCTATTCGGTGACAGAACGGGTGATGTCCGCCTATCTGATGGCCAATATCAAGTCGGACGTCGGCGCGGCCGAACTGACCGGCAATATCGGCGTACTGGCGCAGAATACCGAACAGAAGTCGCGCGGCTTCGTCAATCTGGCGGCGGCCGATCTGGTGCCGACGACGCGGGGCGACACCTATTGGGACGTGCTGCCCAGCATGAACCTGTCGCTGCGCTTCCCCAGCGATTTTGTCATCCGCCTGGCAGCCGCGCGCGAAATCCAGCGCCCTCGGTTCGAGGATATGAAGGTCAGCCTGGACTATGGCTATAACACCGCCAGCGGGGTCATCACCGGCACCGGCGGCAATCCCACGCTGCGCCCCTATCGCGCCTGGGCGGCGGACCTGAATTTCGAGAAATATTTCGGGACCAAGGGCTATGTCAGCCTGCAACTGTTCGCCAAGAAGCTGCAAAGCTATGTCTATCGCGAAACCGAAGCGTTCGATTATAGCGGCCTGCCGGTGGTGCTGCCGCCGGGCGTGGTCGATCCCGCAGGCACAATCACCCGGCCGGTCAATGGCAAGGGCGGCAAGCTGTACGGGTTCGAAGTCGCCGGTACGGTGCCGTTCGACATCGTGACGCCCGCGCTGGAGGGCTTTGGCCTGACGGGCGGCGTGGGCTATACCAAGACCAGCATCAAGCCGGGCGTGGGCGCGGCGGCCGAAGACCTTCCTGACTATTCGCGCTGGGTCGCCAACGGCACGCTATTCTTCGAGAAGTGGGGCTTCAACGCCCGTGGGTCGGTGCGTTACCGGTCGTCCTTCGTCGGCCAGTTCGTTGGTTTTGGAGGCGAGCGCGAATTGCGCCGGGCCTTGAGCGAAACCATCGTTGACGCGCAGGTCGGCTATGATTTCCAGAAGGGCAGCGCACTGGATGGCTTGTCGCTCTTCGTCCAGGGTCAGAATCTGACTGACGAACCGTTCGTATCGGTCGATACCGGTGCGTCGATCCAGGTCCGCAACTATCAAAGCTATGGCCGCCGTTTCATGGCGGGCTTCAACTACCGCTTCTGATGTGTAGAGTGGTCCGGCGGCCTTGTCGTCGCCGGGCCTTGACGGGTTCAAGCAAAGGGGTGCCCCTTATGGGTCGAACGGCCACGAGATTGTTCGTGACAGCCGCCGGGATGGCTGCGGCTCTTATCGGCGCGCCGCTTGCGATCGCCGACACGTTGGGCGACCTGCGCGCCCGCACGCCGGAACAGGAGATCGTCTATTTCGTCCTGCCCGACCGCTTCGCCAATGGCGACCCCAAGAATGACAAGGGCGGCCTGCAGGGCGGGCCGCTCCAGACCGGCTATGATCCTACTTCGCGCGCCTTCTATCATGGCGGTGACCTCAAAGGGCTGGCGGCGAAGCTGGACTATATCCAGGGGTTGGGCGCGACCGCGATCTGGCTGGCGCCAGTATTCAAGAACAAGCCGGTGCAGGGCGCCAAGGGGCAGGAAAGCGCGGGCTATCATGGCTATTGGGTGACCGACTTCACCACCGTCGATCCGCATTTCGGCACCGATGCCGACTTCAAGGCGCTGGTCGATGCCGCCCATGGGCGCGGCATGAAGGTCTATATGGACATCATCGCCAACCATACGGCCGATGTGATCCAGTATCGCGAAAGTCCGACGAGCGTAGCGCCTTATCGCAGCAAAGGGGACTATCCCTGGTCGCGCCGTGGCGGCGTGGCGGGGTATCCGATCAATGTAGGGTTCGTCGGCGACGAGGATGGCACGGCCGCCAATTGGACGCGGCTCACCGATCCGGCCTTCGCCTACACCCCGGTCGTGCCGAAGGGCGAGGAAAGTATCAAAATCCCCGCCTGGCTGAACGACCCCCTCTATTATCACAATCGGGGTGACACCGACTGGAAGGGCGAAAGCGCGCAATATGGCGATTTCATCGGGCTGGACGACCTCGCCACCGAAGACCCGCGCGTCGTCGATGGCTTCATCGCCATATATAAAGGCTGGATCGATCGCTTCGGCATCGACGGATACCGCATCGACACCGCGCGCCATGTGAATGCGGCGTTCTGGCGCGCCTTCATTCCCGCCATCCGCGCCCATGCCGCAGCCAAGGGCATCCCCAACTTCCATGTCTTCGGCGAAGTCGCCACCGACGCCTATGATCCCGCGCTGCTGGCAAGCTGGACCCGCAACGCCGCCTTCCCCGCCGTGCTGGACTTCGCCTTCATGCGCGCGGCGGTGGATGCAGCCAGCGGCAAGAGCGGCACCGATATGCTCGCGCGACTGGGGGATGACGATGCCCTCTATGAAGGCGGCAAGGCGGCAGCGCTGCAATTGCCAACCTTCCTGGGCAATCATGATGCAGGGCGCTTTGGTTATTTCCTGCGCCAGGCTAAGCCGGACATCGCGCCCGACGAGCTGCTGGCCCGCGCCCTGCTCGGCCATGCGATGCTGCTGACGCTGCGCGGCGTGCCGACCCTCTATTATGGCGACGAGCAGGGCTTTGTCGGCACCGGTAACGACCAGCAGGCGCGGCAGGACATGTTCGCGTCCAAGGTCGCCGAATATAATGCGGACAGTCTGATCGGGACGCAGGCGACCACCGCGACCGACAATTTCCGCACCGACCACCCGCTCTATCGCGCGATAGCAAAGCTGGCGAAAATCCGCCGCGATATCCCCGCCTTGTCGCGCGGCGCGACTGTGCTGCGCGCCAGTTCGGACAAACCCGGCCTGTTCGCCGTGTCGCGCGTCGACCCCGATACTGGCCGGGAAGTGCTGGTCGCGTTCAACACGTCGTCCGCGCCGCTATCGGCCAATGTCGCGGTCGATCCGGCGAGCGGCGGCTTCGCGACGCTGGCCGGCGCCTGCCCCGCAACCTCGGCCGCACCGGGCAGCCTCTCGCTCTCCATCCCTGCGTTCGGCTATGCCGTCTGCGCCGCCCATCCCTGAACCGGAAAGCTCCTTCATGACGCTAGCGACGACATCGACCGATCAGCCCTGGTGGAAGGGCGCGGTCATCTATCAGATCTATCCGCGCAGTTTTCAGGACAGCAATGGCGACGGGGTCGGCGATCTGAACGGCATCACCGCGCGGCTGGAGCATATTGCGAAGCTGGGCGCGGATGCGATCTGGATATCCCCTTTCTTCACCTCCCCCATGCGCGATTTCGGATATGACATCGCCGATTATTGCGACGTCGATCCGATTTTCGGCACGCTGGCGGATTTCGATGCGCTGGTCGCCCGCGCCCACGAACTCGGCCTCAAAGTCACGATCGACCAGGTCTATGCCCATACGTCCGACTTGCATGACTGGTTCGTGCAGAGCCGCGCCAGCCAAACAAGTGACAAGGCCGACTGGTATGTCTGGGCCGATCCGAAGGCGGACGGCACCCCCCCCAATAATTGGCAGTCGGTGTTCGGCGGCCCCGCCTGGACCTGGGACGGGCGGCGCGGCCAATATTATATGCACCAGTTCCTGTTCAGCCAGCCTCAGCTCAACGTCCATAATGTCGCCGTGCAGGACGCGCTGCTGGACGCGATGCGCTTCTGGCTGGACCGGGGGGTGGACGGTTTTCGCCTGGATGCTCTGAACCATTCGATGCACGACCCGCTGCTGCGCGACAATCCGCCGGCGCCCGATAATGGCAAGCCGCGTACCCGTTCCTTCGATTTCCAGATCAAGAAATACAGCCAGTCGCACGAAGGCGTCGTCGATTTCATTGCGCGCATCCGCACCCTCTGCGACGCATATGGCGCCATCTTCACCGTGGCGGAGGTGGGCGGCGACCTGTCCGAGACGGAGATGAAGGCCTATACGGCGGGGGAGACGCATCTCAACAGCGCCTATGGCTTCAACTTCCTCTATGCCGATGCGCTGACGCCCGCGCTGGTCGCCGACACGGTCAATCGCTGGCCCGACGAACCGGGCATGGGCTGGCCAAGCTGGGCTTTCGAGAACCATGATGCGCCGCGTGCGCTGTCGCGCTGGTGCGCGCCGCAGGATCGCGCAGCGTTCGGGCGTTTGAAGGCGGCGCTGCTGCTGGCGCTGCGCGGCAACGCCATCCTCTATCAGGGTGAGGAACTGGGCATCACCCAGGTCGATATCCCTTTCGAAAGGCTGCAAGACCCCGAAGCGATCGCCAACTGGCCGCTCACCCTGTCGCGCGATGGCGCGCGCACGCCGCTGCCCTGGTCGGCGGACGCGGCACAGGCGGGCTTTTCCGACGTCGAACCCTGGTTGCCGGTGGGGGACGACAATCTGGCCCGCGCGGTCGATGCGCAGGAGGCCGATCCCGCGTCCTTGCTCAACCACACCCGCGCAATGCTGGCGCTGCGCAAGGCGAACCCGGCGCTGCGCCACGGCAGCCTGAACGTACTGCTGGCGGATGAAGCGCGCCTGGTGTTCCGCCGCCGCAGCGGCGACCAGTCGCTGCTCTGTGTCTTCAACCTGTCGGCGCAGGCCGCGCCCTGGCCCGACGATATCCCTGCGACGAACCGGGTGGTCGCCGCCATCAACGGGGCAAGCCCCGCCACCCTGCCCCCCTTCGGCGCGCTGATGATCGAGGAATAAGGAAGAGTATCCATGCCGAACCTATCGCTGCGCGCCTGCGCGCTGACCCTCCCGTTCGTCTTCATGACACCGGCTTTTGCGCAGGATGCGCGGCCTGCCGTCACCGCCGCCTCGCCCGACGGGTCGATCATACTGACCGTCTCGACCGACAATGACAGCCGCCCCACCTGGTCGCTCTCGCGCAAGGGCAAGCTGTTGATCGCGCCGTCCAAGCTGGGCTTTATCCTGACCGACGGCCTCAACATGGTGCGCGGCTTTGCGATCGCCGGGTCCGACAAGGGTCAGGGCAATGACCGCTGGGAACAGCCTTGGGGCGAACGGCGCTTCGTGGCCGACCGTTATAATGAAGTCACGGTCCGTTTCCGCCAATCCGATGTGCAGGGCGCGCGGCTGATGAACGTGCATTTCCGCCTGTTCGATAATGGCGTGGGCTTTCGTTATGAGCTGCCGCAGCAACCCGGCCTCAAAAGGATGAAGATCGCCGACGAAACGACCGAGTTCGATATCGTGCCCAAGGGCACGGCCTGGTGGATACCGGGCGGCGAATGGAACCGCTACGAGCAGGTCTATCAGAACACGCCGATCGACGCCGTGTCGACCGCGCATACGCCCATCACCATGAAGCTGGACGACGGCACGCATCTGTCCTTCCACGAAGCGGCGCTGGTCGATTATGCGGCCTATTGGCTCAAGCGCGCGTCCGGCCAGACTTTCCGTACCATCTTGTCGCCCTCGTCGCAGGGCGCGCGCGTGATCCGCGACCTGCCGTTCAACACGCCCTGGCGCACCATCCGCATCGCCGACGGCGCGGCGGGGCTGGTTGAGAATGACCTGGAACTCAACCTCAACGAACCCAATAAACTGGGCGACGTCAGCTGGTTCAAGCCCGCCAAATATATCGGCATCTGGTGGGGCATGATCCGGGGCGACTGGACATGGGCGGAGGGGCCGAAGCACGGCGCGACCACGGCGCGGGCGAAGCAATATATCGACTTTGCGGCCAAGCATGGCTTTCGTGGCGTGCTGGTCGAAGGATGGGACAAGGGCTGGAACGGCGACTGGTTCGGCCATGGTGACGATTTCAGCTTCACCCAATCAACCCCTGATTTCGACCTGCCTGGCTTGGCCACTTATGCAAAAAAGAAGGGCGTCCACCTGATCGGCCATCATGAGACGGGCGGCAATATCGCCAATTATGAGGCGCAACTGGACGACGCGATGAAGCTCTATGGGGGGCTGGGCGTCGATGTCGTCAAGACCGGCTATGTCGCGGACGCGGGCGGGATCATCGCGCCGGGCGATACGCCGGGGACCACCCGCATGGAATATCATGACGGCCAGCGGCAGGTGCAGCATCATCTGCGTGTCGTGGAGACGGCGGCGAAATATCATGTCGCGGTCAATGCGCATGAGCCGGTCAAGGATACGGGCCTGCGTCGCACCTATCCCAATTGGGTGGCGCGCGAAGGGGCGCGGGGCATGGAATATAATGCCTGGGGAGCCTTCGCCAACGGCCCGGACCATGAACCCACGCTGGTCTATACAAGGATGCTGTCTGGCCCGATGGACTTCACGCCGGGCGTACTGAGCCTGGAAGGGGCGGACCACGCGCCGCTCGCCTCGACGCTCGCGAAGCAACTGGGCCTCTATCTCGCCCTCTATTCCCCGATCCAGATGGCAGCAGACTTTGTGGAGACGCTGGCCAAATATCCCAAGGAACTGGATTTCATTGCAAAGGTGCCGGCCGACTGGAGCGAAAGCCACCTGATCGCAGGTGAAGTGGGCGACTATGCGATTTTCGCGCGCAAGGATCGCAACAGCGCAAATTGGTATGTCGGCGGCGTCAACGACGCGACCGCGCGGACGGTTTCGCTCAATTTCGATTATCTGGAGCCGGGCAAAAGCTACACTGCCACCATCTACAAGGATGGCGCAGGCGCGACCTATCTGACCGACGCGCGGCACAGGATCTCCTATGAAACGCAAACCGTGCGCAAGGGCGACCGTTACGACCTGTGGCTGGCGCCGGGCGGCGGCGTGGCGATGCGGCTGGTGCCCAGCCAATAAGCGATCCGGCCTTTGAGGCTGGCCTTCCCCGCCCCCGGATCGGACTGCACGCCGGTCCGGGGGCTTTTTGGACTGATGACGTCAACCGCCTCCGTTCGTCCTGAGTAGCCCCTACTCGGCACGAGCGGGCATGGTATCTCAGTTCGTCTCGCGCTTCAGCCGTTCGGCCAGCGCCGCGATCTCGTCCGGCTCCAGCAGCCAGGTGCGCGTCTTGCGCCCTTCGCGATGGACGGGCTGCGTCAGCAGCACGCGCGCCTGCGCCTTGGCATGGTCCTTGTAGAGGCCATAATGGACGGCGCAGTCGCGAATCGTGCCGATCAGCGGCGGCTTGCCGTCCAGGTCGATCATGGTCGCGGGCTGATCCCAGGGGATGGCGGCGACGCCGGGATATTTCTGTTCCATGGGACGAAGCGACACCATTTCCCGGCGTCGAAATCAAGACCTATCGAAGCCTATCGCAGCAGCGCCATCAGGATCGGGTCGCGCGTCGCGCCCGGATCGCGGCGAATCTCCGCCTCTTCCCGCCCGATTGCGCGAAAGATGGCGTCGCCGATCTGGCCGGACACATTATCGGCCAGCGCCGCATAGTCCCGGCCCCCGCTGGCCGAGAGCGCAGCCGACAGCATTTCGAACATGTCGGACCGCAGCGCGCGCGACGCGCCGGGCAGCAGCGCCTCGACCACCGATCCACGCGCTTCGCGCGCCAGCAGGTCGGTCGCGGCCGTCGGTCCGCCGCGCAGCACCGACACCGCGTCGGCCAGCGTCATACGCTGCACCGCATCCATCACGATCGGCGTGGCATTGTCGGCCAGATCGACCGCGACATCGTTAAGCGACCGCGCTACCTGATTGCGCACTGCATTGGTGCGCAGCAAGGCGGACAGCACCGCGCCGCCATTGCCACCGCCAAGGTCGGGCGGGGTAATGCGGGTCAACTGGTCGTCATAAAAGCCGCCCGGTTCGGTCAGCCGGGCAAAGGCGCGTTCGCTCGACAATTGGAGCAGCCGTCGCACCGCTTCCTCGACCGTATAGCGCCCCATCGGAGTGGCGCAGGCCGCCAGCGGCAATAGCGCCAGGGCCGCGATCAGGCTGCGCCTGTCGGAAAGGCCGAATCTTTGCTCCATGACGCATCTCCCTTTTTAGTGGTGGACGCTATGGCGTGGTCAGGCTTGCCGGGCGCTGAACGTGGAAAAGGTTATAATCTCCGTTCGCTTCGAGCGTGTCGAGAAGCGGCTAGATGCCGTAATGGGCCGGCGTCACAAGAGTAGCCAAGTTGGGTGGCTGTCCCTCAGAATGATGGTGTTGGAAACGGGGTCCGAGCGATCGGCCCCAAGCATCATGAGAGGAACAGCCATGGAGTATTATGCCGGAATCGATGTCTCTCTGAAAGAGAGCAGCGTGTGCATTGTTGACGCGAAGGGTAAAATCGTCCGCGAGGTCAAGGTCGCCAGCGAGCCCGAGACGCTGGTGCGGTATTTCGACGAGTTGGAATTGCCGGTGTGCCGGATCGGGCTGGAGGCGGGGCCGCTATCGCATTGGTTGCATGCTGGGCTTGTTGCCGCTGGTCGAGACGTTGTTTTGCTGGAGACGCGACACGTGAAGGCGGCACTTTCGGCGATGACCGTGAAGACCGACCGGAAAGATGCCCGCGGGATTGCCCAGTTGCTGCGGATGGGCTGGTATCGGCCGGTTCATGCAAAATCGGTGGCATCGCAAGATACCCGCGCCGTACTCGTCGGGCGTAAGCTTCTGCAGGGGAAGCTGCTCGACGTCGAGCTCAGTATCCGTGGGATTCTGCGCGGCTATGGACTGAAGGTCGGCGAGGTCAGCCGCGGCAGGTTCGAGGCGCGTATCCAGGAACTAATCGTAGGGCACGCCACCCTGGAGACGGTGATCGGCGGGATGCTGGCAGCCCGAACGACACTGTGGAGTGAGTTCACCAGGCTCCACCGGGAGATGCTGAGGATCGCGCGGGCAGACAAGATTTGCCACCGGTTGATGAGCACACCTGGCGTCGGCGCGCTGGTCGCTCTGACATATCGATCAGCGGTCGACGATCCGACCCGCTTTGGGAAATCGAGTACCGTCGGCGCCTACTTTGGGCTGACCCCTAAGAAATATCAGTCCGGCGAGACCGACCGGGATTGAGGTGTCAGCAAGGTCGGTGACGCGATGGTCCGAACCGCGCTCTTCGAAGCGGCGCATATCATGCTGACGCGAGCGACCCGGTTTTCCAGCCTGAAGCGCTGGGCGCTCGAGGTGGCGAAACGTCGCGGGATGAAGCGCGCGAAGGTGGCTCTGGCGCGCAAACTGGGCGTCGTGCTCCATCGCATGTGGATGGACGCCACCGACTTTCGCTGGGGGGCAACCGCAATGGCCGCTTGAAGGACGAAATGCTGATCGAGGCGCGCTTGGAACGGCACGCTTCTAATGAGGTCCCGTCGCTGGGACGAGAGCTTGGCAAGATCGTGTGTAGTGCTGTGAATGCTTCGGCAAACCACGCTTCCTAGATTGATCTGCCGGCTTAAGGATCTGATGGCATGGTGTGGCGGTCTTCGTGCTGACCACGGACAGAAGCATGATCCCGGCGACGAGATAATCATTCAGAGGGACTTGACGAACAAAGGCCCATTACAGAAGCACTATACGAGCGTTTCTCGACTTCGCTCGAAACGAACGGATGTTGCTATTTAGCGAACAATATCCTGACGGCATCCGGCACTCGCTCCGCCCGCAATCCGCCCGGCCGGCTGTCGTCGGGCGCAGTCCAGACCCGCTTTTCGACACATTCCACGCACAGCCGCCCGTCCAGCGACAATCGGTGCGCGACGGTGAAGCTGCTGTTGCCGAAGACCGGCGCGTCCGCCTCCACCAGCACATCGTCGCCATAGGCGGTGGGCACGAAGAAACGCGCGGACACATCGACCATCGGAAAGCCGGCAAAGGGCATCGTCGCCAGCATCTCCCGCTTCTTGGGCAATCCCGCCTGTTCGAACAGCAACATCGTGCTTTGCCCGAAAATATCGAAATAGCGCGGCGCGTGGACGATACCGGCCGGGTCGCAATGGCCCCATTCGATGCGGACGATCCGCTGGAAGAAAGCGTTCACGCGAGAATGGTCTTTCCCTGTTTGGTCGTTTTTTCCGCCATTTCCGCGTCAGTCGGCGGTGTGGGGATAAGAAGCCCGCGCTGCACCGCGGGCCGCGCTGAAATCCTGTCGAACCAGCGCTGAAGATGGGGGAAGCCGCCCATGTCGACGCCGGCCCAGTCATGGCCGCGCACCCAGGGAAAGCAGGCGATATCGGCGATCGAATAGTCGCCGACCAGATAGTCGCGTGTCGCCAGCTGAGCGTCCATCACGCTGAACAAACGCTGGCTTTCGCGCACATAGCGGTCGATCACCGACGGCAGCTTTTCGTCGAAATAGCGGTTGAAGACGGTCGCCTGCCCCATCATCGGGCCAAGGCCGGACATCTGCCACATCACCCACTGGATCACGCGGCTGCGATCCTGCGCATCCGTGGGCATGAAACGGCCGAATTTTTCCGCCAGATACAGCAGGATCGCGCCGGATTCGAAGATGACGAAGTCCCCGGCGTCATGATCCACCAGTGTCGGGATGCGGCCATTGGGATTAAGCGCGACATACCAGTCCTGCTTCTGCACGCGGTCGGTCAGCGCAATCGGCGTCACCTTATAGGGTTCGCCCAGTTCCTCCAGCAGGATCGAGACTTTCCACCCGTTGGGCGTTTCCGACGTCAGCAGTTCCAGCATCTTTCTCTCCCGCTTTTCTTGTCGTTACCCAAAGCAAAGCCTTGGCCCGTCCGCAAGGCGAGTGGCGGCGCTATCATTGAAACTGACAGGTTGGCAAAAGCCCCTGCCGGGTAGCGTCACTGATAGTATCGACAGACGACTTGCGGCCCGCCCGATCGCCCGGCACCAATCGACACGAAGGCGCATCAGACGCCGCCAACGATAAGGTGAGGAAAGCGCATGTTGACGCTCTACAGCTTCGGTCCGGCCGCCAATAGCCTGAAACCCCTGCTGGCCCTGTATGAAAAGGGGCTGAATTTCACCCCCCGCTTCGTCGATCCGACCCGGTTCGAACATCATGAACCCTGGTTCAAGGCAATCAATCCGCGCGGCCAGGTGCCAGCGCTCGACCATGACGGCCATATCATCACCGAATCGACGGTGATCTGCGAATATCTGGAGGATGCCTTCCCGGATGCGCCACGCCTGCGCCCGGTCGATCCGGTGCAGATCGCGGAAATGCGCGTGTGGACCAAATGGGTGGACGAATATTTCTGCTGGTGCGTGTCCACCATCGGCTGGGAACGGATGATCGGCCCGATGGCGCGCAAGCTGTCGGATGCCGAGTTCGAGGATAAGCTGAAGCATATCCCGATCCCGGAACAGCAGGCCAAATGGCGCAGCGCCCGCGCGGGCTTCCCCAAAGAGGTGCTGGACGAGGAAATGCGCAAGATCCGCGTGTCGGTCGATCGACTGGAACAGCGCCTGTCGCAAAGCCCCTGGCTGGCGGGGGAGGATTATACACTGGCTGATATCTGCAACTTTGCGATCGCGAACGGGATGCAGCATGGTTACGCCGATATCGTGAACAATCAGGCGACGCCGCATCTGGTCGCCTGGATCGAGCGGATCGCCGCCCGCCCCGCCGCGCAGGCGATGTTCGCCAAGTCCAAAAGCGAGATGCCCGCCCGCCCTGCCGCGACGGCGGCGGCCTGATCCATGGGCTGGCAGGACGAACCCGCCGCTGGGCAGCTGCGCATGTACCATATCCCCGGCTGCCCCTTTTCCGAACGGATCGAATTGCTGCTCGACCTGAAGGGGTTGCACGGCATCATGGCCGATCATGAGATCGACATATCGCAGCCGCGCCCCGACTGGCTGCTCGCCAAGACGCGCGGCACCACCGCGCTGCCCGCGCTGGAGCTGGAAAATGGCGCGACCCTGAAGGAAAGCATGGTCATCATGCGCTATGTCGAGGATCGCTTTCCCGATCCGCCGGTGGCGCGGCAAGACCCCTATGAACATGCGGTCGAAGCGATGCTGTGCGCGACCGACGGCCAGTTTACCGGCGCCGGCTATCGCATGATCCTCAATCGCGACCCGGCGAAGCGCGAGGAGCATAAGGCGGAGGTGGACGCGCAATATTCGCGGCTGGACGACTATCTGCGTCACTATGCGCCGGATGGCGATTATCTGTTCGACCGGTTCGGCTGGGCGGAGGTCGCCTTCACGCCGATGTTCAAGCGGCTCTGGTTCCTCGACTATTACGAAGCCTATCAGATCCCGCAGCATCTGACCCGGCTGCTGCGCTGGCGCGAAGCGTGCCTGGCGCGTCCGGTGGCGCAGCGCCATCATGGCCATCGCGAACTGATGACGCTCTATTATGATTACAGCCAGGGCGGCGGCAATGGTCGGCTGCCCGAAGGCCGCACCGTATCCAGCTTCGCCCTCGACCCGCCCTGGGACAGCCGCCCGCTGCCGCCGCGCGACAAATGGGGTGCCCCCGCCACCGACGCCGATCTCGGCCTTCTTCCCGCATAAGGATTTTCCCATGCCTAATACGATGCAACATTATATCGACGGCCAGTGGGTCGACAGCCAGGGCGGTCGGACCGTCGCCGTCATCAACCCGGCCACCGACCAGAGCGCCGCCGATCTGATGCTGGGCACCGCCGCCGATGTCGACGCCGCTGTCGTCGCGGCTCGGCGCGCATTCGAAACATTTTCGCTGACCAGCCGCGAAGAGCGCATCGCCCTGCTGGAACGCACCGTCGTCGAATATCAAAAGCGCGTCCCCGATATCGCCCGCGCCATCGCCACCGAAATGGGCTGCCCCATTTCCATGGCGCAAACGGCGCAGGCGGGATCGGGCCTGGGGCATCTGGCACAGGCGCTCAACGCACTGAAGAGTTATGAATTTTCCGAGAAGATCGGCGATAATCGGGTGGTGCGCGAGCCGATCGGCGTAGTCGCGCTCATCACGCCCTGGAACTGGCCGATGAACCAGATCGTCGCCAAGGTCGGCCCGGCCCTGGCGGCCGGTTGCACGATGATCCTCAAGCCCTCAGAAGAAGCGCCCAGTTGCGCCGCCATTTTCGCTGAGGTGCTGGACGCCGCCGGTGTCCCGCCCGGCGTCTTCAACCTGGTGCAGGGCGATGGCGAAGGCGTAGGCACCGCGCTCGCCAAACATCCCGACATCGATATGGTGAGCTTCACCGGCTCCACCCGCGCGGGCATCATGGTGGCGAAGAACGCCGCCGATACGGTCAAGCGGGTCGCGCAGGAACTGGGCGGCAAGTCGCCCAACATCATCCTGGAAGGGACACCGCTCGACAAAGCGCTGCCCGGCGGGGTGGGCGGCGTGCTGCTCAACAGCGGCCAGAGTTGTGTCGCGCCCACCCGGATGTTGGTCCACAAGTCCCAGCATGACGAAGCGGCGGAAAAGGTCGGCGCGATGTTCGCCGCCAAGAAGGTCGGCGATCCGCTGAGCGAAGGCGATCATATCGGCCCGGTCGTCAGCCAGCGCCAGTGGGACCGCATCCAGGGCCTGATCCAGACCGGCATAGACGAAGGCGCGACGCTGGTGACTGGCGGCACCGGGCGGCCCGAAGCGCTGGACGCGGGCAGCTATGTCCGCCCCACCGTCTTCGCCAACGTCACGCCGGACATGACCATCGCGAAGGAGGAGATTTTCGGCCCCGTCCTGGTCCTCATGCCGTATGAAGATGATGAGGACGCGATCCGCATCGCCAACGACACGCCCTATGGGCTGGGCGCCTATATTGCGGGTGACCCCGCCCATGCGCGCAAGTTCGTCAGCCGCATCCGCGCGGGCGCGGTCTTCGTCAATGCTGGCGGGCTGGCCATGGACATGCCGTTTGGCGGCTACAAGCAGTCGGGGAATGGCCGCGAGTTTGGGAAGTTCGGGCTCGAGGAGTTTCTGGAGGTGAAATCGGTCATCGGCGCGCTGCCAGAGGAAGTCGCCTGATGGCGAGCCTGCCGGTCCAAGCAGATATCGAGGACAGCGCGCGGCAGGCGCCCGCGCTGATCCGTTATCTCGACGAGGGCGATTTCGTCACGCGGCGCTATGTGTCGCACGGGGTCGAGGTCAACACCGGCGCCTATGGCGACCATCTGATGGTGGTGCGCGACGGGATGCCGATCCGCGATCATTTCGACTTCGACACCCATGGCTTCATGCTGGGCAGGCATCGCAGCGCGATCACCGACTTTTTCGACAAGGAAGCGGTCAATCGTCTCTATCTGTGCGAATGTGAGGGCGCGATCCAGGCGCTGACCGGCGCGTCCTGCGTGGCGGCGGGCGGCTGGATGATCCGCACTTCCGCCGACCTCACGGCCCGCGCGCAGGAGAAGGTGGAGCATTACCGGCACGAAGGCGGCATCCAGCCGCCGGCGGGCGAGGCCCATGTCGACTATAACGAGATTACCGGCCGCCGCGCGGCAGAGCGCGCCTATGCCGCCGCCTTCCCCGATGGGCCGGGCTATAAACGCTATGTCTGCGTCAGCTTCTGGCGGACCTTCACGCCGGGGCCGCAGGACTGGCCGCTGGCCGTGTGCGACGGCCGCACCGTGTCAGACGAGGAAGCGACGTCGAATACCCTGTTCGTGGTCGATGAACTGCCGATCGGCGATGCGCTGACCGCGCCGGTCGCAGGCGAGGACCAGATGATCGCCGCCTCCATCTTCCGCCATCGCGACCGCCATCGCTGGTGGTATTTTTCGAACATGGCGGCGGACGATGTGCTACTGTTCAAATTCCAGGACAGCGACCATGACGTGACCTGGCGCTGTCCGCATACGGCCTTTCATGACGGCAGTTTGCCGGACACGAAAACGCGCTCCAGCATAGAAGTGCGAGCAGTGGCGTTTTTCGAATAGCCGCTATCGCGCGCGGCGCAGTTATGGTTTTGCCGACGACTTACGCTGAACACCACTTGCGTCAATAATCGCCTTGGCCTCGGCCGGCCACTGGCTTTCCATGACTTTCACATTATCCTTCGCAATATTGTTGAGGTACTCGCTCCACTCGCCGTTGAGCTTGCCGCTATTATACCAGTTGCCCGTCGCGACATTGTCCAATGCGGTGCGCTTGGGCGCGATATGGGACTGGGTGTTGAGGTTCAGCCATACCCCGCCCACCTTGTCGATCACATTGTTGCGCACGGTCACATAGCGTGAGCCTTCGTCCAGATAGATGGCGATCCCGCCCGCGCCGGCGACATCATAGATGTAATTGTCCGCGATCAGGGCGCCGGGGTCCGCCGACAGGTGATAGATGGCGCCGCCATCGGGGAACCATTGCTTGACCCGTCCCACCCGATTGCCCTTGACGACCGTATCGCGCAGCGTGGTCGGCGTGTCATAGACGATATTGCCTGGCTGGTCATAATAGCCCCGCTGTTTACGCCAATATTCGGCACTGCCGCCAGGGTCATTGACGCCCCATCCCCATCCGACATCTATCCCGTCATAGGGCGTGTCCGACACATCATTGTTCATGATTATCGTGCCGGAGGCATAGGTCACCAGAATGGCTGATTGTTCTTTATAGTCGTGCGACACGCCTTTGATGCGATTGTTGCGAATGACGATGTCGCGCAGTCCCATTTCCGGGCGCGAGGGATGATGGGCGTCCGGCTGCACCCCGCCCGCCATGATCGCGCCACCGGCCAGATCGACAAATTCGCTGTTCGTCACCGCGATCGCTGCAGCGCCCAAGCCGATGCCGCTGTCATTGGCGTCCGGGTTGTTGCCTATCCCCAGCGCGATCTGCCCCAGCTGCGAAAATCGGTCTTCGTCAAAGACGATGCGCCGTGCCGCCGCCACTTGCACAGCGGCTGGCTGCTGGCTCCAGCGATTGCGCATACGTTCGAACGACCAGCACCCCCAGCTGCAATCACGGATGGGATCGGCCGGATAATCGACAAGCTCGCCGGCCAGATAAGCGCCGCTCTGCTGGCTGGCATAGCCTTCCGGCCCGGACGGTCGTCGCCAACTCGTATGGCTGAAATGGAGCCGGCGAAATTCCAGATCGCGCACTGGATCGTCATAGGTGCCGGCGATGGAGACCAGATGTTCCAGATGCGGCAGGACTATCTCGACCCGGTTCATATCCTCGCCCGGCTTCGGCTTATAATAAAGCTGGCCAGCCTTGGGATCGACGAACCACTGGCCCGGATCGCGCAGAAAGGCCAGGGCATTCAACAGGAACAGCCGTGCGACCTCCGCCGAAACCGGGCGGGCGATCGTGTCATAGCCCACCAGATTGTTGCGCCAGCCAGGCTGCTGCATGACGATCCGGTCGCCATCGATATGATCCACAACCGCATGGCGATGGGTGAACCAGCTCATCCCCTCGACCTCTATCCTGCTCTGATCGGGCAGTTTGGCGAGAAAGCGCCAGGCCGGGTCACGGATTTCCAGCCCCCAGGGGTGGAACGCGACCGCAGACCGGGGAATTTCGACTGATGCCCGCTGGACCAGACGACCCGCGACACTCAACTGTCGCGGGTCCATGCCTACGGGCACGCGCGCCACCCAGATATTGCGCGGCGTGTCGATCTTCCTCCAGCCCGTGATCGGGGTGCCGCCGGACAACATGGTGCGCAGGCCGGGCGCGCCTTCCCAGCGGACGGTGTAGCCATTTTGTCCGCCGTCCCTGGCGTTGAAACGCAGCGGCGCCGTCAGGCGATAGACGCCTTGCGCCAAGGACACCGTGACATCATGATCGCGATTGAGCGTCCGCACCGCCTGCTGCGCCCGCAAAAGCGAAGCGAAGGGCCGGGCAGCCGACCCGTCACCCTCGTCCGATCCGTCGGGCGACACGTGCAGGACCATCGGCACTGGGTCGGGCCGGTTGGGAATGACGATCTTCAGATGGCCGTCGGCCGACCGATCGCGGGCGGGCGGCTGCGGAATGTCCGGCATCGGCGGCAATTGCGCAAGTGCCGGTACAGACCCAGCGAGAAGCGCGCATATACTGAGCCACCGCATGCACTTCATCCTCTCATCCCGTTATTCTAGACGGTCCCGTCACGGCTCGATCGTCACGATCACCCGCCGATATCGGGTGACGGGCGGCATTCCCTTATCGGTGACCGACAGGATGAAATGCGCTTCGCGTCGCGCCTTGACCATAGGCGCGGTAAAATCGACGGTCACGCTATTGGGCGCGATCCCGGACGGTATCGCCGACGCCCAGCCGCTGACTTCGGGGTAATGGAACCAGTAATAGCTCAAACTGTCCCCATCGGGGTCCATCGTGCCGAGACCGCTCAGGACTAGGCGCTGCCCGGCTTTCACCGTCAACCGTTCGGCGTGGGCGAGGTGAACCTTGGGCGGATGATTGGCGTCCTTATAGGCTTTAGTCGACCAGGCCATGCGCGCTGCAAAATCATTCTGGAAATCCGTTCGCCAGCGCCAGAGCGTGGCCCGAAAATCCTTGATCGACCGATCGGCAGGCACGACCGCACGCCCGATCGCATTGCGGGTCAACGGCGCAACGGCATCCGTGGCGTTGGTCCAGATCGGCCGGGTCTCCTGTTCGATCGGCACCCCGCCGGTAAAGCCGTCAGGGTCGGTTGCTTCGACAGCCGGCGTATACAGTTCATACCGCCCGCCCCAGCCGCCCCAGTTGGGATGGTCTGGATCGCTCAGTCCGGTGGGTATCAGCGACAGATACGCGGGCGTGTCGCCCTCCATCCCATAGGATACGTCAGGATAGGCTGCGCCCAGGGGGCCGTGACCTTGCTGGATATTGTCCCGTAACCAGTCGTTGCCGATCGTGGCATTGTCTGCGCCTTCGATGCGGCTATGTATCCCGGTCCACGTGCCCGCTCCATAGCCGCCAGGACTGACGACATAGAAAAGCGCCGGGAAATTCCGGCGGATCCATGCGCCGCTGTCGTCCTGGTCGGAAATGGTGTAGACGCGCAGGCGGCTCGTCAGCCGCGTCACGTCCTGAGCGGACCGGGTGGCGCGCAAGGTATAGAGCGCTTGTGCCAGACTATTGGCGCCGCCCCAGATGGAAATCCACAGCGGCCTTGGATCGTCTTTCTCGATCGCTTGCACGATCATTCGCGATCCCGTGCTATCCCGGCCATCACCGACGGCTTCCATGCCATAGGTCGGCTGTCCCTCCCGCACCAGAGCCTGCAATCGCGCAGCGGCGGGATAGCCCGGTTCATGCAGGTTCAGATTGGGCTGAACCTTGCCATAGGCGTCGATGATCCTTCGGATCGAGTCCGGGTGTATCGCGTGCTTCATATGCACGGACGTCGTAGCGACAAGTCCTTCCAGATCGATCTGGTTGGCGTAAAGAAACAACCGAACGAAGGATTGGGTATCGTCCGGGTCCGCCTCTATATCGCTCAATATGATCAGGCGCTGCTTGGACGTTAACGCGGCAGAAGAAGGGGGAGAGGCAGCCGGCAAGGCGACCGGGGGGATCAAAGACGCGATTGCCGCCATGAAGGCGAAACGTTTCATGTGGTCCTCTCCCCAGTTTCATGCGGCCATGCCGGGCCGGGCCGTTACCGACCGGCCCGGCATGGTCTATAGATTAAAAGCGGAAGCGAACACCCGCACGATACATGCGGCCCACGACGTCATACAGCGCCGGATTGACGAAGAAGGGCGACTTCGCCGGATCGCGGTTGAACAGATTGTCGATCTTGGCATAGGCGGTGATCGCCTTGGTGATATTGTACGTGCCACCAATGTCGACATAGAAGGCGCCAGGCATGAAATTCTGGTCGATCGTCGGGGCATTGTTGGTCGATTCCGGGCAGCTGCCCGGCTGGCACACGACATATTGGTTGCCCAGTACGCCGTCGCTGAACCAGCGTTCCTGGACCATGAATGAGAATTTGTCGTTCTCGTAGCTCTGAATCGCCAGCCATTTCCAATCAGGCGTGTTGCCCGTGTTGACGCCCGCCGTTTCGTTGGGGATCGTGCCCTGGATACCGGAGTCGATCACGAACTTGCGCACATGGGTCGCAAGGGCGCGGAAAGTTAGGCTGCCGGGCAGGCCCAGCGGCTGCTGCCAGCGATAGCTTGCTTCGATGTCGAAACCGCTGGTCTTCCACGACGCCAGGTTGAACGGCTGGACGTTGATGAAGTTCGGGCCGCTCTGGTTGTTCAGGTTGAAGGCGTCGCAGAACTCGTTCGCGACCTGCTGGAAACACAGGTTGACGATATCGCCAGCGCCCAGGGTGGACACGACGTCGTTGATCTTGATGCTGTAGTAATCGAACGAGAAGCTGAGACCCGGCAGCCAGGATGCGCCCGAAAAGGCGATGCCCGCCGTCGTATTGCGCGCCGTTTCAGGGCGCAGATTGGTGTTGCCGATCACATTCTGGATCGCCAGCACGTTCCTGCCGCTAAACGGATCGAAGAAGTTCGGCAGCGTGGTGGTGACCGGCGCGGCAAACAGTTCGGACAGGTTGGGCGCGCGCACGTCCTTCGACGTCACGCCGCGCAGGCGGAAGCCGTCGATCGGCAGGTTCCAGGTGCCGCCGATCTTCCAGGTCCAGTTGACGCCCGATGTGCTGTAATCGGTCACGCGCACCGCGCCGTTGATATTGGCCCGCCCCAGCGCGTCGCTGTTGATGACCGGCAGATCCGCCTCGAAAAAGGCTTCCTTGACGCTATAGGCGCCGCCGCCGCTCTTATAATTGCCAGCATACCAGTTGTTGCCGCCCGCATTGAGCGTAGGATCGGCGGGATAGTCCGCCGTCGCCGAGGCGAAATTGAAGCCCACGCCATAGGGGTCCGCTTTGACGCGATAAAATTCATGACGATATTCCGCGCCGAAGGCGATGGAGAGCGGCCCGGCCCACAGGTCCACTGGGGAGCCTGAGAAGTTGAGGCTGACTACGTCCTGCGTCTGGCGCGTGCGCTGGAACGGGCCGTTTTCGGGCATGATATAGTCGAGCGCGGCCTGCGACGGATTGCCGCCGAAGATGTTGAGCGGCTGGCATCCATTGGCCCGCGCCGTGGCGCTGGCGCACACGACCGCGCCGTTCAGCGTGGTGGCGTTGATCGCGTCATTGAAACGGTTGCTGAGCATGATGTTGGACACGTCGATGTCCGAATAATTGGTGCCCCGCGTATAATAATTATCGTAGGTCCAATCCGTGCCGAACAGGCCGAACTCTGTTGATTTCCACTGAGATATGACCCGGGATTTTCATCGAGAAGTGACCCGGGTGGAAGGTGTGTCCCGCGTTGCGGGACGAGGGTCAAGCTGGTGATTTTTCCTTTCGTGTTTTGGAGACTGCGGAGCTGGCTTTGAACCGGAAGCTGTCATTGCCGGTCTCGATGATGTGGCAGTGGTGGGTGAGCCGATCCAGCAGCGCAGTGGTCATTTTTGCATCGCCAAACACGCCAGCCCATTCGCTGAAGCTGAGATTTGTGGTGATGATCACGCTGGTGCGCTCATAGAGTTTGCTGAGCAGATGGAACAGCAGCGCGCCACCTGATGGGCTGAACGGTAGATATCCGAGCTCGTCGAGGATGATGAGATCGAGGCGCAGCAAGCGCTCAGCGAGCTGGCCGGCCTTGTTCATGACCTTTTCCTGTTCGAGGGCGTTGACCAGGTCGACCGTGGCGAAGAACCGGACCTTCTTGCGGTGATGCTCGACGGCCTGGACGCCCAGCGCAGTGGCGATATGGGATTTCCCCGTGCCAGGACCGCCGATCAGCACGACGTTATCACCGCCATCGATAAATTCGCCGCCATGCAGTTGCCGGACCATAGCTTCATTGACCTCGCTTGAGGCGAAGTCGAACCCGGCCAGATCCTTGTAGGCCGGGAACCGGGCTGCCTTGATCTGGTAAGCGATCGAGCGGACCTCCCGCTCAGCCATTTCGGCCTTCAGCAGTTGGGAGATGATCGGCACGGCAGCGTCGAAGGCTGGGGCACCTTGCTCGATGAGGTCTCCGACTGCCTGGGCCATGCCATACATCTTGAGCGCCTTGAGCATGACGACAACAGCGGCGCTGGCAGGGTCATGACGCATGGCGCAGCCCTCCATTACGGAGGGCGTCATAACGCCCGACATCGGCGAGTGGCTCCTGGGCAAGACGCAGTGCCTGGGGCGCATCGATCGGGGGCGCGGGAGGCGCCTTACCGTCAGTCAGACGGTGCAGAAGGTTGAGAACATGAGTCTTGGTAGCGACGCCTGCCTCAAGCGCCAGTTCGACCGCGCACAGCACCGCCTGCTCGTCATGCTGCAGCACGAGCGCCAGGATCTCGGCCATCTCCCGATCACCGCCGGGGCGCCGCAGAAGCTGGCTTTGTAGCTGTTTAAAGGCCTCTGGCAACTGCGTGAACGGCGCACCATTGCGCAGCGCGCCCGGCTTGCGCTGGATCACCGCCAGATAATGCCGCCAGTCATAGATCGTCCGCCCGCCACTGTGGTGAGATCGCTCAATGATCCGGTTATGCTCACACAGGATCTGCCCCTCGGCGGCGACCACGATCCGCTCAGGATAGATCCTGACACTGACCGGGCGGTTGGCGAACGAGGCGGGCACGCTGTAGCGGTTGCGCTCGAAGTGGATGAGGCAGATCGGCGACACCCGCTTGGTGTGCTCGACAAAGCCATCAAATGGCCGCCCCAACTGCATCAGGTTGCCGACCTCCCCAGCATGAACATCGGCAACTGTGCCGGGCAAGCTGCCATGCTGGATATCACCCCATTGCGCGATACACTGTTCCTCGAGCCAAGCGTTGAGCGCATGGATATCCGGGAAGCTCGGCAAACGCTGCCACAGTCTGCGCCGCGCATCCTGAACGTTCTTCTCGACCTGTCCCTTCTCCCACCCTGATGCTGGGTTACAAAACTCAGGCTCAAACAGATAATGGCTGGCCATCGCTGCAAACCGGGCGTTGACCTGTCGCGCCTTGCCGCTACCGATCCGGTCAACCGCGGTCT
Organism: Sphingobium sp. Z007; assembly: GCF_900013425.1. GTDB lineage: Bacteria > Pseudomonadota > Alphaproteobacteria > Sphingomonadales > Sphingomonadaceae > Sphingobium. The sequence continues at coordinate 1,073,393 of NZ_FBXK01000001.1, read as the reverse complement.
TCATATTATCGAAGATCCCGCGTTGCGGAACCCCGCCAAGAACGCGGAACGCCTGGGTCAGCGCGTCGAACAGCATCTCGTGGGTCTGGAGCGGATAGGCCCGCACGATGAAGGCCTTGCTGTGCGACAGCTTGGTATGCGCCGCCTGTAACTTGACGCGCTCGCCACCAAGAATGGCCCAGTCTTCACTCCAGTCGAACTGAAATGCCTCACCGGACTGGAAGACCAACGGCACGAATGTTCCGCGCCCGCTGGTCTGCTGCTCAATCTGCCGGCCAGCCTTCCAGGCCCGCACAAACGCCGCGACACGGCCATAGGACCCATCATAGCCCAAAGACACCAGATCGGCGTGCATCTGCTTGGCTGTGCGCTTCTGTTTGCGCGACTTGCCGGCCTCGATCCGCAGCCACCCCGACAGCTTCTCAGCATAGGGGTCCAGCTTGCTCGGTCGGTCGGGAATCTTGAACTGCGGTTCTACCGTGCCCGCGCGCAGATACTTGCGGATCGTGTTGCGCGACAATCCTGTGCGCCGCTCAATCTCACGGATCGGCATCTTCTCCCGAAAGTGCCAACGCCGGATTACACTCAATAGCGCCATGTAGATCACTCCTTGATCCCCCGCTGCAATCAGCCAGGGGAAGGTCAGAACATGGGTCACTTCTCAGTGGAAATTTATGCCCCTCCCGGGTCACATCTCAGTGGAAATCAACACGAACTCGCCCTTCGCGCCGATCACGCCGCGATATTGGCGACGATCGGTCTTGACCTGGGTGTTGCCCAGCGCCGCATTGCTGGTGCCATAGCCGAAGCTGGTGATCCCGGCTGTCGCGCAGGCCGTCTTGATCGAGGCGGGCACGAACGGATTGGCGCACTGGATCGTCAAGCCGGGCCGGTTCATGCCGCCTACAGGCTGGTTCTGGGTTTTCACCTGGCCATAGTTGAAGGTGAAATAGAGTTCGTCATTGTCGGAAAAGTCGAAGCCCAATCGGCCATAGGTGTTGATCCGTTCGATCGACGACTGGAGCGTGCGGCCAGCATCGACATTGCCCGACAGGTCGCCGCCGATGCAAAAGCCGGGGAAGCAGCCATTTACGACATTGGAATTGCCACGGGTGGGCGTGCCGTTGGAACCGTAGTTGAACTGAAACGGGTTGCCCGCTTCATCGAACGCTGTGCCCTGCAACGGGCCGGTCGTGATCAGGCCATATTTGGTGTAGTTGATGGCCTGTGCAAAATCGCGCAGGACAAAGCGCGGCGATCCGTCATTGGTGACACCGCGATCGATCAGACTGGTCTGCTTGAACCAGTCGCGTCCGCCGGCAAGGCCAATGCCCCAGTCGCCGCCGCCCACGCCGTCTTCATTGGCATATTCGCCACTGACGACCAGATGGATACGATCGTCGGCAAAGCTGGTCCCGGCCGCAAGCTGGACGAGCACCTGTTCATTGTCGCCATAGTCGCTGATGCCGCCCTGGACATTGCCCTTTATACCCTTGAAGCGGGTGTCGGTGATGAAGTTGACGACGCCGCCAACCGCATCCGATCCATAGGAGGCCGAAGCGCCGCCGTTCACGACATCGACGCGCTGGACCAGCAATTGGGGGAACAGGCTGATGTCCGGTACGCCGGTCACGTTCGCGCCGACAACCCGCTGGCCATCGAGCAGCGTCAGCGTGCGAATGGCGCCCACGCCGCGCAGCGAGAAGGAGCTAAGCCCTTGCTGGCCGCTCGACGTGCTGAAGGTGTTGGTCGACGTGCCCGACGATCCCTGCAGGGATGGCAACTGCGCGATGGTGGTGAAGATATTGGGCTGCGCATTGGCTTCGATTGCGCCGGAGTCGATGACGGTCGTCGGGGTGGGCGCGGTGTAGCCGCTGGCCTTGATGCGCGAACCCGTTACGACGATGTCGCTCTCGTTGGCGCGTGGTTCATTGGCCTGCGGCGCAGCTCCATCGGTTGCGTCTTGCGCGAAGGTCGGCGCCGCTACCATGGAAGCCAGCATAGCCGCCATGCTGACCGTGGCGGTCCTCAGGCAGGATTTGGCGATATGAAAACTGGAATGTGACATGATACTCTCCCCTGGATTTTTCTTTCCTGTCGCGGAGCAGGGTCCGAAACGGCACTTCTCCCGTCGGCCATGTCATAGACTCGACAGAAATTTGGTTAGCGCTAACAACGTCTATTGATATCGTCGTCGATTATTGTCAATAGTCTGACAAGAGCGATGGGAGGAGGATGTCATGTGGTGCAAAACCTAGCGTCAGTTCATGCATTGCGGTGCCCGTACCACCGGCAACTTGCGATGTTGCGTGCGGAATCCGCGCCCGCTGCCAGATATGTTAACGCTATCACACAGGCTTCGCGATGACCGGTCGGATGGGAAAAATACGATGGACCATTATCGGCCTGTTCGTCGGCGCCATGGTCATCAACTATCTTTCGCGCTCCGTCCTGGGCGTGGCTGCCCCCGTCATTCTGTCGGAACAGTCCATCACCAGCGTCGAATATGGCTGGATCACTAGCGCCTTCCAGCTTGGCGTGATGTTCCAGCCGGCCGCCGGCTACTTCCTCGACAGCGTGGGGCTGCGCATAGGCTTTGGCGTTTGCGTCGCCGCCTGGTCGCTCATCACCATGGCGCATGGCTTCGTCAACGGATGGTTCGGATTTGCCGCTTTGCGCGGCCTGCTGGGCTTGGCGGAAGGGTCAGCCCAACCCGCCGGTCAAAAACTCGTCGCCGAATGGTTTCCGGCCAAGGAACGCGGCCTTGCCGGCGGCGTTTATAATATCGGTGCCTCGTTCGGCGCGGTGTTCGCGCCGCCCCTGGTGGCATGGGCAGTCATGATGCACAGTTGGCGCCTGGCGTTCGTGATTGCCGGGGCCATCGGCCTGGTTTGGGCATTACTCTGGCTATTCTATTATAACAGTCCCGCGCGCCACCCACGGCTGACCGCCCAGGAACGCGACTATATCGCCAGTGGACAGGAAGCGCGGCTCGCGCCGCAGGCGACACGCGCGTCCATCCTGTCGCTGCTGCGCCGACGCGACCTTTGGGGGATCGCCCTACCGCGGATGCTGGCGGACCCGGTATGGGGCATGTTGTCCTTCTGGATGCCGCTCTATCTGGCGCGGGTGCGCGGCTTCGACCTGGCGCAAATCGCTCTCTTTGCATGGCTGCCCTTTCTCGCCGCCGATCTGGGATGTCTGTTCGGTCCGGCCGTCGTCACCTTTCTGCAACGCCGCAATGTCGATCTGATCGATGCCCGGCGTTGGACCTTCACTTTGGGTGCGGTCATGATGACCGGCATGGCCTTTGTCGGTATGGCGACGAACCCCTATGCGGCCATCGCTTTGCTGTGCCTGGGCGGCTTTGCGCATCAGACGCTTTCGGTCACGGTCATCACGATGGCGTCGGACCTTTTTCCGCGCAATGTCGTAGCCACTGCCGCGGGTCTGGCTGGCCTGGCAGGCAATCTGGGCGTCCTTATCTTCACCCTCCTGCTGGGACAGATGGTGGACCAAGTCGGCTATGGGCCATTTTTCGTCATTCTTGGCGTCCTTGACCTTCTGGGCGCTCTTCTCCTGTGGACACTGGTGCGCAAACCCGCATGAATAGCATCTCCAATCCGATTCTTCCGGGTTTCAATCCCGATCCGTCGATCCTGCGGGTGGGCGATGATTTCTACATCGCGACATCGACCTTCGAATGGTATCCGGGCGTGCAGATTCATCATAGCCGCGACCTCCAAAATTGGCGGCTGGTGGCGCGACCACTGGCGCGGGCGTCGCAGCTGGACATGCGCGGCGCGCCGGATTCATGTGGCGTGTGGGCGCCCGACCTCAGCTATGCCGACGGTCGCTTCTGGCTGATCTTCACGGACGTCAAGCGCTATGGCGTAACGACGGTCAATGGTGCGAGGGGGGCGTCCCTGCGCGATTTCCCCAACTATGTGGTTCATTGTGACCAGATCGACGGCGACTGGTCTGACGCCGTCCACCTCAACAGCAGCGGCTTTGACCCTGCCCTATTTCATGACGATGACGGGCGCAGCTGGATGTTGAACATGCTGTGGGACCACCGCCCCGGCCGCGGCCGTTTCGCGGGCATCCAGATCCAGCAATTTGATCGCGCCGCCCTGACACTCGTCGGCCAACCCCATCTCATTTTCAGGGGGACCGATCTGGGCTTTACCGAAGGCCCCCATATCTACAAACGCGACGGATGGTATCATCTTCTGGTGGCCGAAGGCGGCACCGGATGGGATCATGCGGTCGTGATGGCCCGTTCCCGCGACCTGCTCGGCCCTTATGAAGTGCATCCCGATGGCGTCGTGCTGACGGCGGCCGGCGATCGCCAAGGGCCGCTGACGCGCACAGGCCATGGCGACCTGGTGGAACTCAAGGACGGCACGCCCTGGCTCGCCTATCTGTGCGGACGCCCCGTCCCCGGCCGGGAGCGCTGCATCCTGGGCCGCGAAACCGCAATTCAGCCGATGCGATGGGATGAGGATGGATGGCTGCGCACGTTGGCTGGCGATGGGCGACCGATGGCAAGGCCCAATGCGCCCGAACTGCCTTCGACCCCTTGGCCCCAAGACAAATGGAATGGCCGCTTTGACAGCGAGAGTTTGCCGCCCGAATTTCAATGGTTGCGTACGCCCATGCCCGAACGCCTCTTCAGCCTGTCCGAACGGCCCGGTTTCCTGCGCCTGTACGGTCGGGAAACCGTCGGCAGCCATTTCGAACAGGCGCTCGTCGCGCGGCGGCTGGAGCATCGGCGCTTCACCGCGACGGTCTGTCTGGACTTTGCGCCGCGCTGCTTCCAGCAGGCTGCGGGTCTGATCCTCTACTATAACAGCACCAAATATTATTATCTCAGCATCAGCAAGGACGCTCAGGCCCGCGAACTGCAATTGATGATCGCGTCGCCTGAACTGGCCGAAGGCGTCACGATAGAAACCGTCGCGCTGCTGCCCGACGGACCTATCGAACTGAAAGCCGACGTCGATGCTGACGCTCTGATCTTTAACTGGCGCAGCGAAGGGGCATCCGCCTGGCAGACCCTCCCGCAGAAACTGGATGCGACCATCCTCTCGGACGAGGTCACCTGTCCTGGCCTCCCCAATTTCACGGGCACCTTCGTCGGCATGGCCTGCCAGGATGCGTCCGGCCTGGCGACCCCGGCCGATTTCGCCTGGTTCCTTTATGCAGGCGACGACGACCGATGCGCGCCGGTCGACTGACGCTCCACGATCCTGTGATCGAGGATGGTTTCGCGCGGCACGCGCGACTTGCCCTTTTTGGCCGCGATTTCGGCGATCAGCAGGCTCAGCGCTTCGGCCGCCAGTTCGCGCACGGGCTGATGGACCGTGGTCAATGGCGGCCAGAGCGTGCTCGCCAGGGTCGTATCGTCGAAACCCGCCACGGTGAGTTCGCCCGGAACGTCCAGATGCCGGCGATGCGCCACCGACACGACCGCGGCGGCCATGTCGTCATTGCTCGCGAAGATGGCGGTGGGCCGTTTGGGCAGGGCCAGCAGATGTTCGGCAGCGGCCAGTCCCGAACCATAAGTGAAGTCGCCCTGGACCACCTGAACCTCCACCCCGCCGGTTTCGCGGACCGCGGCGTAAAATCCAGCCATCCGTTCGGCACTCGCCGCCTGATCGGGATTGCCCAAGATGAACCCCAGTTGGCGGTGCCCCAGATCAAGCAGCAACCGGGTCATCTGGTAGGATGCCGCGCGATCGTCGATCCGCACGCAGATCGTGCCAGGCGACTGATAGGCGCCTACGGCCGCCATGGCGCATCCCGCATCGCGCAGCACGCGCAGCACATCGGGTGCCTCCCCCAGCGGGGGCGCAAGCAAAGCGCCGCTCAGCCCGGATGCGACCAGGTCTTCAATGGCGTCCACCGGCGGGGGCCGGCCGCCTTCCCCCTTCAGCAACATCAATCTGGCGCCGCGCGACGACGCCTCCTCGAAAACGCCCGTCAAAAACTCGCTCATGAAGGCGGCGCTGGCATTGGAATAGATGATGCCGATCCGCAATTCCGTCGAGTTCACCAGATTGCGCGCCGCGACATTGGGCGTATAGGCCAGCGCCTTGATCGCCTCCTCGACCGCCGCGCGCGTTTCCGCGCTGACGCCGGAACGCCCATTGATGACGCGCGATACCGTCATCGACGACACGTTGGCGCGCCTGGCCACATCCACTATGGTCGCACCACGCCCCATCTGCTGCGATCTTGCCATGCTTCCCCTTGCGCGCTCGACATCCGATCAGCCGACCTAAAACATGGACGGGCATCGGCAAAGCGAGAAATAGGCCCGGCCATTCCGCGTCGGTCGTCCATCGCCATTGACGATGGCCATTCTATCCAAAGCAACCCGCGCCATCACGGCAGGATAGCATCGCCCTGATGGAGCGCCGCCTTTCATAAATAACAATGTGCAAAACAGACCCGGAGCGTGAGGATGACCACCAAAGCTATTCTTCTTAGTCGGCGCAACGCCCTGCTGGCCTCGTCTCTGGGCGGCGCCGCGGCCTTCTTCCCCGGCGACGTGGCTTCGGCCGCCCGTTCCGGTCAGGGTATGACGGCGTCCTCCTGCTCCACACCCAAAAATGCCATTGCGCAAACCCGCCATGGCCCGGTGCGCGGTTATGTCGCAGGCGATGTTTTCACCTTCAAGGGCGTTCCCTATGGCGACGATACCGGCGGCGTGAACCGATGGTTGCCCGCCAAGCCCCCCAGGCCATGGACCGACCCTTATCCAGCGCTGGTCTATGGCGCAAATTGCCCGCAGACGCCGCACAGCTTTCGCGCCAAAGAGCATACGTTTCTCCAGCAATGGACCGACGGCTTCCAGGGCGAGGATATGCTCAAGCTCAATATCTGGACGCCGTCGCTGTCGGGCAATCGCCCGGTCATGGTCTATTTCCATGGCGGCGGTTTCGCCTTTGGTTCTTCCTACGAACTGGCGTCGCATGACGGCGCACAGATGGCGCGGCATCATGATGTCGTGCAGGTGTCGATCAACCACCGTCTCAACGTCTTGGGCTTCCTCGATCTGACCGATGTCGGCGGGTCGGCCTACGAGGAATCGGTCAATGTCAGCATGACCGACTGCATCGCAGCGCTACGCTGGGTGCAGGAAAATATCGCCGCTTTTGGCGGCAATCCCGACCGGATCATGATCTTCGGCCAATCGGGCGGCGCTTCGAAGGTGACGACGCTGATGGGCATGGCGTCGGGCAAAGGCCTTATCCATCGCGCCGCGGCGCAATCGGGCGGCGGCGGCAATATACCCACGATCGAACAGTCGCGCGATTTTTCCCGTCGCGTCGTGCAGGAACTTGGCATCGGCCAGCGGGATATCGGCGCCTTGCAGAAGATGGACTGGGCCACGCTCTTTGCCGCAGGCAACAAGGTGGCGGAGCAAATCAACGGCCCACGCGGGGCCGGCGGCCCCTCCGCGACCCCGCGCGTCGGCTGGAACCCCACGCTGGACGGACGGGTCATCACCGTTCGCTCTTTCTTCGACGCGGCGCCAGATGTGTCGCGCGACGTACCCATGCTGATCGGCAACACCAGCGAAGAAGGGATGCGCTTTGGCCAAAACCCGACCGAGGCGGAATGGCGCGCCGATCTTATGCAGCGCTATGGCGCGCAGAAGGCCGATGCCTTGATCGCCACGTTGAAGCGCACGCATCCGCAAAAGGCGATCCGTACCCTGTCCTACGGCGTGGATTCCCTGGGCTATCGCAACCGCATACAGGATATAATCGCCCTTCGGCAAAAGCAGCCCGGCAGCGCGCCTATGTATCAATATCTGTTCCAGTGGCAGTCGCCCCAGTTGGATGGCGTGGCAGGCGCATGGCATACGGCCGACCTTGCCTTCGTGTTCGACAACACGGCGCTGTGCGATCAGGGCACGGGCAATACGCCCGAAGCGCAAAAGCTCGCCCGGACCATGGCGACAGCTTGGGCCAATTTCGCGCGCACCGGCAATCCTGGCCAGCCTGGCCTATCATGGACGCCCACGGACGCCACCCGTTGCCCGACGATGGTCTTCGACGATCACTGCCGCATGGTCGATGATCCCGAAGGCGAAGCGCGCCGTATCATCCTTTCCTGACCGTTATCCACAAGGACGATCCTCATGCGTCGCTCGCTTATTCCCTGTCTCCTCCTCAGCGCCATGGCGGCGCCGGCCCTGTCGCAAGACGCGCCCGGCGCCAATCCCATCATCCGCGACAAGTTCACCGCCGATCCCGCGCCCATGGTGGATGGAAACCGCCTCTATCTCTATGTCGGTCATGACGAAGCGCAGCGCGACGAGATGTTCACCATGCGCGAATGGCTTGTCTATTCGACCACCGACATGAAGCATTGGACGGACCACGGCCCGATCATGAACGTGTCGGACTTCACATGGGCCAAAAAGGACGCCTGGGCGTCGCAGACCATCAAGAAGAACGGCAAATACTGGTTCTACGCCGCAGTGGAGCATGACAAGACGCATCCGGGCAAGGCGATCGCGGTCGCCGTGTCCGATACGCCCACCGGCCCCTTCGTCGACGCGAAAGGGTCGGCGCTCATCACCAACCAGATGACGCCCAAGGGCACGCATAGCTGGGAGGATATCGACCCAACCGTCCTCACCGACGATGACGGGGTGACATGGATCGCCTGGGGCAATCGCCACTGCTATATTGCGAAGCTAAAACCCAATATGATCGAGATCGATGGGCCGATCCGCGAAATCACGCCGCCGCATTTCGAGGAAGGTCCGTGGCTGCACAAGCGGGGCAAGCTCTATTATCTGACCTACGCGTCGCTCGACCGCACCACCCATCGCGACGAGCGGATTTCCTGCGCCACGGCGACCGCGCTGGACGGTCCCTGGACCTATCGCGGCGAACTCACCGGGTCAGGCAAATATAGCTTCACCATCCACGCCGGCATCGCTGAATTCCAGAAACAATGGTATATTTTCCTGCACAATGCCGCGCTCGCCATCGGCGATCAGAACGGCGCGATCGGGCGGCGCGCGGTGACGGTGGAACGGCTGGACTATAAATCGGACGGCACGATGAAGCCCGTCGTACAAACAGAGGCTGGCGTCACCGCCGACGATCCGACAAAATAAACGCAGCTTGCGCCGAACCTTCATAGGGGGTTATGGTAGCGCTAACTAAAGACGCACGTCAGCGCAGCAGTTGGAGAGAGAATGATTATGACCCGCCGCACCTTGCCCCTCGCTGCGCTCATCCCGTCGATACTGTCCATCTCGCTGTTCGCCGCCCCCGCCCAAACCGCACCGGCCCAAACCACACCGGCGCTGTTCGAACGCTTTACCTATGAAGGGCAATCAGCGGAAAAAATCGTCGTCAAGCCGGGCGAATATCGCAATCCGATCCTGACCGGCTATTATCCCGACCCATCGGTAACCCGCGTGAGCGACGACTATTATCTCGTCAATTCATCCTTCGCCCATTATCCGGGCCTGCCGATCTTCAAATCGAAAGATCTGGTCAATTGGACGCAGATCGCCAACGCGATCGACCGCCCGGAACAACTGAATTTCAATGGCCGCCGCCTCTCGCAAGCCGTATTCGCGCCGGACATCAGCTATCACGACGGCACCTTTTACATCGTCAATACCTGCGTCGAATGTAAGGGCAATTTCGTCATCACCGCCAAAGATCCCGCCGGCCCCTGGTCCAACCCAATCTGGCTGCCGTTCGAAGGGATCGACCCGTCCATCTATTGGGAGGGCGACAAGGCCTATATCGTCAACAACCGCGCGCCCGATGAAAAGCCCCGCTATGACGGGCATCGCGCGATCTGGATTCAGGAATATGACTGGCGCGCCGGCAAGATGGTGGGGGACAGCACCCAGCTTATCAATGGCGGCGTCGATATCACCAAGAAGCCGGTCTGGATCGAAGGACCGCATATCTTCCGCAAGGACGGCTATTACTATCTGACCGCGGCCGAAGGCGGCACCAGCGTCAACCATTCGCAGGTCGTCCTGCGCGCGAAAGCATTGCGCGGCCCCTATGTCCCGTTCGAGGGGAACCCGATCCTGACGCAGCGCGATCTCGATCCAGCGCGGCCCGACATGATCGGGTCGGCGGGCCATGCCGAACTGGTCCAGACGCAGAATGGCGACTGGTGGGCGACCTTCCTGGCCGTCCGCCCCTATGATGCCGACGATCATTATAATATCGGCCGCGAAACTTTCCTGCTGCCAGTGGAATGGAAGGACGGCTGGCCGATCATCCTGCCGCGCGGGCAGGCGATCCCTCATGCCGTAAAGGCGCCCAATCTCCCGGCGCAGCCCAAGCCCGCTTTGCCCACCAGCGGCGATTTCGCTTATGTCGAGGAATTTGACGGCACAAAGCTGCCTATGGAATGGATCGGCATCCGCACGCCGCAAAAGCCTTTTTATCAACTCGCCGGCGGCGCGCTGGCGCTGGGTAGCGGTGCGCCGCTGGGCGACTTGAACGGCGTGCCCGCCTTCATCGGTCGGCGGCAACAACATGGCAACGCCACCTTCTCCACGACGCTACGCTACACCCCAGCCAGGGATGGCGACCGCGCCGGCCTCGCCGCCGTGCAGAGCGACCGCAGCAACCTCTTTTTCGGCCTCACCCGGATCGCCGGCAAGCCGGTCGTCGCCCTCTACACCCGCGACGCGGCCGATACCGACACGCTGGTCGCCGCCGCGCCCGTTACCGTCAGCGGTCCTGTAACCCTTACCATCCGCGCAACCGGCGGAACCATTGGCTTCGACTATGGCATCGGCGGCACCACCAAGACGTTGAAGGACGGCGTGGACGCCACCCTGCTCAGCACGAAGAAGGCGGGCGGCTTCGTCGGCACGATCGTTGGCCCCTATCACTATAGCCCGGCCAACTGAGGAGCGACCGCATGAACCGCACCGTTGCCTTGGGTCTCGCCCTCGCCACCGGCCTGATCGCCGTCGCCCTGCCCGCACAGGTCTGGCGATCCGATCAAGGCGACGGCACCTATCGCAATCCTGTGCTGTTCGCCGACTATCCTGATCCCGACATCATCCGCGTGGGTGAGGATTTCTATTTCGTATCCACCACTTTCGCCAATGCGCCGGGCGTCACCATCCTCCATTCGAAGGATCTGGTGAACTGGCGTATCGCGACCCATGTGGTCGATCGGCTCGATGGCGACCCGCGCTACGACCTCAAGGACGGCGGCGACTATCGCCACGGATTCTACGCCGCCAGCCTGCGCCGTCACAAAGGCCTGTTCTATCTCGCCGTCACCCCGGTCGGGCACAAGACGCGCATCTACCGTTCGGCCAGGATCGATGGCCCCTGGACCTATAAGGAACTGGACCGCGAAGCCTTCGATCCCGCCCTGTTCATCGACGCGGACGGCACCGCCTATCTCGGCACCTCGATCGGTTCCGACGGCACGGTGACGCTACTGACCCTCAACGACGATCTCTCCGCCGTAACCGCCGCGAAAGTCACTTATTATAACAAGGGCGCGGAAGGATCGAAGATCATCCGCCACAGCGGCTTCTACTATCTCTTCAACGCCATCCCCGGCAAGCTGGCGATGACTGTGTCGCGCTCGCGCAGCTTGTGGGGACCATGGGAAACCAAGCCTTCCATTGATGACAAGGTCGGCGGCCATCAGGGCGCGATGGTCGATATGCCGGACGGCAGTTGGTATGGCTTCGTCATGGTGGATGCGGGCGCGATCGGCCGCATGACCAATATCAGTCCGATCTTCTGGAAAGACGACTGGCCCTGGTGGGGCACGCCGAACAAGCCCGATTTCGTGCCCGACCGTTCGCCCAAGCCGATTGCCGGTCATGCTTTCGCCGAACCGCCCTCGTCGGACGATTTTTCGTCCCCGAAACTTGGTCTGCAATGGCAGTGGAACCACAATCCCGACGACAGCCGATGGTCGCTGACGCAGCGGCCCGGCTTCCTACGTCTTCAAGCGACGCAGGCGAACGGCATCTGGAGCGCGCGCAACACGCTGACGCAAAAGGCGCAGGGGCCAAGGATGCGCGCGATCGTGAAGCTCGACATTGCCGGCATTGAGGTGGGCGATATGTGCGGCCTCGGCAGCTTCGGCAAGTATAACGCGCAACTGTCCGTCGTCGGCGGCGCGAAGGGCGCGCGATCGCTGCGGATGCAGCTGACCGAAAGCACGCAGAGCGGCCCGCGAACAGACATCCGCGTCCCCGCCATTCCCATCACTGGCCGCACCCTCTGGCTGCGTACAGATATGGATTTCCAGACGCAACAGGGCCGCGTCGGCTACAGCGTCGACAACCGGACATGGCAGGACGTCGGCAACGCCTTCCCACTTGCGTTCGACTGGCGCACCGGCACCTTCCAGGGCCAGCAAATCGCGATTTCCTGCTACAACCCAGCCCCTACCGACGGCTATCTCGATGTCGACAGCTTCACGCTCGCGCCTCTCGCCGCCAGCGTGCAGCCATGACCTTCAGCCGCCGCGAAACCATGGCCGCGATGGCGGCCGGCACCGCCGCGATCGCGGCAGCGCGACCCAGGGGTGCAGCAGCCGACACCCCGGCCCCGACAACCCTATGGTATCGTCAGCCTGCAACGGAATGGACCCAAGCGCTGCCTATCGGCAATGGGCGTTTGGGCGCGATGCTGTTCGGCGGCATTGGCCAGGAAAGGCTGCAACTCAACGAAAGCACGCTCTGGGCGGGCCAGCCATATGATCCTGTGAACCCTCAGGCGAAGGCGACGCTGCCCAAAGTGCGCGACCTGATCTTCGCAGGCAAAATCGCGGAGGCCGAGACGCTGGCCAACCAGACATTGATGGCCAAGCCGCTGGCGCAAATGCCTTATCAGACGCTGGGCGACCTGATCCTGGACTTTCCCGGCCTGGGCGACGCCATCGCCTATCGCCGCGATCTTGATCTCGACAAAGCGATCGCGACCACCCGGTTCGACGCGAACGGCGTCACCCATGTCCGTCAGGTCGTCGCCTCCCCGGCCGATCAGATCATCGCGGTCCATCTGACCGCCAGCAAGGCTGGCAAACTCAACGTCGACATCGCCTTGCGCTCAACTCAGCGAGACATTCGGGTCATGGCGGACGGCCCCGCCGGATTGCTGCTCACTGGCCGGAACGGCGCATCGAAGGGGATAGAAGGCAACCTCCGCTTCGCCGCGCGCCTGACGACGCAGATTGAAGGCGGACGCGTAACGCACAGCGCCGACGGCCACCTCAGCATCCGTGGCGCAACATCCGTCACCCTGCTCCTCGCCATGGCGACCAGCTACAAGCGCTTCGATGACGTCAGCGGCGACCCGCTCGCCGCCACGGCCGCCAGGCTGGCCAGGGTCAAGGGCCGATCCTTCGCCCAGATCGCCGCCGATACCGCCGCCGCGCATCAGCGCCTGTTCCGCCGCGTCGCCCTCGACCTGGGTGCCACGCCCGCCGCGCAATTGCCCACCGACCAACGCATCGCCGCTTCCCAGACCAGCGACGATCCCGCGCTCTCTGCCCTCTATTTCGATTATGCGCGCTATCTGCTGATCTGCGCGTCCCGTCCGGGTGGCCAGCCCGCCAATTTACAGGGCCTCTGGAACGACAGCCTGTCGCCCCCCTGGGGTTCCAAATATACGATCAACATCAACACCCAGATGAATTATTGGCCGGACGAACCGACGGCGCTTGGCGAATGTGTCGCCCCGCTGGTGGAGATGGTGCGCGACCTCGCCATCACGGGCGAACGCACCGCCCGCACCATGTATGGCGCACGCGGCTGGGTCGCGCATCATAACACCGACCTGTGGCGCGCCACCGCACCGATCGACGGCGCGGAATTCGGCCTTTGGCCCACCGGCGGCGCTTGGCTTTGCACCCATTTATGGGACCATTATGACTATGGTCGCGATCCCACCTATCTGGCGTCCATCTACCCCTTGATGGCGGGAGCTGCGCGCTTCTTCATCGACACGCTCCAGCGCGATCCGACCACCGGCTTCATCGTCACAAATCCCTCCATGAGCCCTGAAAATCCGCACGGCCATGGCGGCACGCTGTGCGCGGGGCCGACGATGGACATGGGGATTTTGCGCGATCTCTTCACGCAGACGATCGAGGCCGCAACCATCCTGGGCACCGACGCCGCGCTTGTCGCTGAGATGCACACCGCGCGCGACAAGCTCGCGCCCTATAAAATCGGGCGCCAGGGTCAGCTTCAGGAATGGCAGCAGGATTGGGACGCCGACGCGCCCGAACAGAACCACCGCCATGTCTCCCACCTCTACGGTCTGTACCCGTCGCGCCAGATTACGCCAGACGGCACGCCCGATCTGGCCGCCGCCGCGCGCCGCACGTTGGAGATACGCGGCGACCGGGCGACCGGTTGGGCGACCGCCTGGCGCATCAACCTGTGGGCGCGCCTGCGCGAAGGCGACCATGCGTATGACATCCTGCGCTTCCTGCTCGGCCCGGAACGCACCTACCCCAATATGTTCGACGCTCATCCCCCGTTCCAGATCGACGGCAATTTCGGTGGTGCGGCGGGGATCGTCGCCATGCTGCTGGACAGCCATGGCGACGTCATCGACCTGCTGCCCGCGCTGCCGAAAGCTTGGCCGACCGGCAGGATTACCGGCCTGCGCGCGCGCGGTCGCTGTAGCGTCGACCTTTACTGGCAGGACGGCCACCTCGATCGCGCTATCCTGCGCCCCGAATTGTCCGGCCCCCGCACCATCCGCCTGGCTGGCAAACACCGGACCCTGACATTCAAAGCCGATAGGCCGGTATCCCTGACTCGCAAGGACTTCGCATGACCCTCTGCCGTTGCATCCTGCCTGTGATCGCACTGTGCGCCAGCACCAGCCTCTGGGCGCAAACCACTAGCTCCGCCGCCGATCCGCTGGCCCCCACCGGTCGTTGGAGCGCTTATCAGGTCGGCAGCGCCCAGCTGCCGCCGATGGGCTGGAACAGCTGGAACGCCTTTTTCACCGAAATCGACGAGGAAAAACTGCTCGGTTCGGCCAAGCGCATCCTCGACACCGGCCTTGCGAAGAAGGGCTATCGCTTCATCAATATCGACGATGGCTGGTGGCTGAAACGCCGCACCAGCGACCATAAACTCATCATCCGCGCCGACAACTTTCCCTCCGCCCACGCCGGGAAGGGCGATCCCTCCTTTCGTCCCCTGACCGAAAAGCTCCATGCCATGGGTTTCAAGGCGGGCATCTATTCCGACCTTGGCCGCAACAGCTGCTCGCAGGCTTATTCGGATGGACCGGCGCAACTGCCCGAAGGCTCGGTGGCGGAGCGGGAAGTCGGACTATATGGCCATAGCGACCAGGACATCCGCCTCTTTTTTGCAGACTGGGGCTTCGACGCCATTAAGGTGGACGGCTGCGGCATCCGCGCGTTCGCGGCCGATTCAGAGCGCGTCCGCAACGGTCAGTTCCGCGCCCTTCCCCCGCTCATCGACCAGCACAGCATCACCCGATCGGACATCCCGGCCGTCAAATCGCTCTTTGCCGACATCAACCAGTCGCTCGCGAAATATAATCCCGACGGCGACTATATGCTCTCGCTCTGCATCTGGGGCAGCGCCAATGTCCGATCCTGGGGCAAGGATGTCGGCAGCATATCGCGCACCAGCGACGACATATCCCCAGACTGGGGCCGGATGCTCACCAATTATGACAGCGCCGTGCGCCGTGCGCTCTATGCGCATCCGGGCAGCTGGAACGATCCCGACATGCTGTTCATCGGCAAGGGGGATTTCGATGCGAACCATCTGACCGAGGCGAAGTCGCATTTCGCGCTCTGGGCAATGATGAACGCGCCGCTTTTGATCGGCTCGGACCTGCGGACCACGCCCCAACCGCTGCTCGATATTTTCGGCAATGCGGAACTGATCGCGCTCAACCAGGATGCTGCCGGCAATCAGGCCACAGTCGCGTTCGACAGCGATGGTTTCCAGATTCTGGTCAAGACGCTGGCGAACGGCGACAAGGCTGTCGCGCTGTTCAACCGGGGATTGTCTGCGGTGGACGCCATGCTTACCGCCGATCATCTGAAGTTTCGCGCCGACCGCCCCGTCGCCCTGTCTGATCTGTGGACGGGCGGAAAAAGCAATTTCACCAAAGAAGTAAAGCTGCGTGTCGAACCGCGCCAGACTCTGGTGTTCCGCGCAAAGGGCGACCGCTTATTGACCGACGGCCTCTATCTGTCGGAACAGCCCGGCGTCGTAAACCCGGCAGTCGACGGGGTGGTGCAGCCCGAACCCGATCCCACCATCTATCGCTCGATACCAGGCTGGCGCGGCACGCGCGGCATCGGCGAGCGCCCCATGTACGCCGGATGGGGCGGCGCGATGGCCGACGCGACACCCTATAATCAGGCGCTTGTCGTTGCCGGCCGCACTTTCGCTTCGGGCGTCGGCATCCTCGCCAACTCCCGACTGGAGGTGCGGAACAAGGGCTTTGCCCGCTTCACCGCATCGGTCGGCGTGGACGACAGCGCTCTGGATGGAGATCAGCCGGTCCGCTTCTTCCTCTATGGCGACGGCAAGGCGCTCGCCAGTACGCCGCCGCTGCGTCGCGGGGCACCAGCCCATCCGCTGGAAGCAGACGTCAAGGGCGTCGCGATCCTCGAACTTGTGGCCCGTGCCGATGGCGTCACGGACAATGCCGTCCCAGTGACATGGGGCGACGCGGCCCTGCGCCGCTGACCGGAGAAAAATAGCATGCGTCATCCCCTTACCCGCCGGACTTTGCTGGCATCGGCCAGTCTGCTTTTCTCGCTTTCGCCCACGCTGCTACGCGCCGCGACCGCACCTGGCCAACAGCGCGCATCCGCATCATTATCGCGCAACCGATGTGCTGGGCCAGCAGCACGATCTGGTCCCCTTCTACCCCCTCTACGACCGCCGCACCGCCGTCTATTTCCGCACCTTCACGCCACAAAGCTGGCAAAGCGAACGCACCGCCTATCTTGCGGCGGACGCGGCTCGCGTCGATCTGGCGCGTCGCACGATCGACATTTTCCATATCGGCGAGATGCAGCCCGAACGGGATCATGGCTTTACCGCCACCGGCGGGCAGAGCGCCGAATTCTACGGCAAGAAGAACCGCTCCCTGCCGGAAGGCGCACAGGCCCGTTTCACGATCCAGCGTCGCCCCGGCCCGGCCATCCTTCAGATCACCTATTGGGGCAACGACACCGGCCGTGCAATGCGGATCGTCGTCGACGGCCAGGAAGTCGCTGTCGAGCGGCGCGAAACGCGCAAGCGGAATGAATGGCTGCACATCGACTATCCG
Organism: Sphingobium sp. Z007; assembly: GCF_900013425.1. Classification (GTDB taxonomy): domain Bacteria; phylum Pseudomonadota; class Alphaproteobacteria; order Sphingomonadales; family Sphingomonadaceae; genus Sphingobium. The sequence continues at coordinate 1,056,060 of NZ_FBXK01000001.1, read as the reverse complement.
CTCGCGCCGACACAGGCCGCTCAGTCCATTGTGACGCTCACCGGCCTCAAGGGCAAGAGCACCGTCTATGGCGTGCGAAGCATGGAAGCGCGCTGACGATGCACCCGCGATTTTGGCACGATGCCGGTCAACTATGGGGCGCCAACTGCCCCATAGCCCGCGCGCGCCGGCCGTAAAACAGCTCGAACAGGGGCCCCGCCATCATGGTGGTCACGATGGCCATCAGCACCAGCATCGAAAACAGTGCTGGCTGAATGATCCCCTTTTGAATGCCGATATTGACGATGATCAATTCCATCAGGCCGCGGGAATTCATCAATGCGCCTATGCCCAAGGCAGTATGATTGTCTTCCCCCGACAAGCGCGCCGCCAGATAGCAGGCGCCGAACTTGGCAAGGATGGATACCAACAAGATGCCTAACGCAATCAAAAGATAGGGAACGGAACTCATGACGTCCAACCGCGTGTTGAGCCCGGAATAAGTGAAGAACATCGGCAACAGAAGAACGACGGCGATCGGTTCGACCTTGGCCTTCAACTCTTGTACGAAGAGGCCGCGTGGCATGAACACGCCCAGAATGAACCCGCCGAATATCCCGTGAATGCCGATCGCGTCCATGATGAAGGCGGACAGGCAGAATAAGGACAATGTTATAGCCAATATCGTGGCGCTCATTTCGCCCCGCGCCTCGACCGCGCGGCCCAGCGGCGCCAATAATCTTCGGCCGAACAGCATAAGAAATGTGGCGTACAAAAGTGCGCCGGTGATCGCGACGATAGCGATCGCGCTGTCGCCCGCCGACAGGGCCAGCACCACAGCCAGAACGCACCAGGAAGCCGCATCGTCGAACGCCCCCGCCGTCAATGACAGCGTGCCGAGCGGACTATCCGCCAGACCGCGCTCATTGATGATCCGCGCCAGCATGGGAAAAGCGGTCAGCGCGATACATGCGCCCAGGAACAAAGTGGCTTGCCCCCGCCCCAATCCATCGGCGAACAGACCCGGCACCTGCAAAAGATAGGGCGTTATCAATACCGCTAGCAGGAACGGCGCCAGCAATCCTGCGGCCGACACCATGGCTGCATTACGGGCCTTCGACCGAAAATGATCGAGCCGCAAAGTCAGCCCCACAAGGAACATATAAAGCGCCACGCCCAATTGCGACCCGGCGTAAAGGACGTTGCTCGTTTCCTTGGGAAAGATCATGGCGTGCAGATCGGGGGCGACCATCCCGAACAGCGACGGTCCCAAGATCACACCGGCGATCATTTCGCCCACCACCTGCGGTTGCGCCAGACATCTCCGGCCCAACCAGCCCACCGCCCGACAGGCAGCGATGATCAGCATGAGTTGCAGGAAAAAATGAACGCTATGGTCCCCCGGCGTATAGCTGGCCATTTTTGCGGCGACGGCCGGGCCATGCGGCTCCAATATGTCGGTCAGTACGGATAAATTAGCGCCGTCCATCTCTGCCCTCCCCCATTTATTGTGATAGCGCTATCATAGCTATGCCCGCGTTAATCGCGGCGTGCCGCGACCCGGCCACTACGGCCCATGTTTCAGCGCATCGGCGCGATCGGCAATTCGAACGAACCAACCGGTAAAGGCGCTTCGTCATACAGGTTCATCACCGGCGATCCGGCCCAGGCGTAGCGCACCCGCGTCGCCGGCTGCCCATCGCCGGCCAGGATGACCCGCCCGTTCTCGATCGTGCCGCCCACGAATCGACAACTGCCTGCCGCCGCCCCGCACAGTTCAAAGCCGATTGCCTGCGCCGCGCTGCGCGTATGCAGCCCGCCGGTCAACCCGGTGAAATCCACCGTTGCGCCGCCATTGGCCGTCGCCGTCGCCGTCGCCCGCGCCGCCTGCGGCCCGGTGCGCGACACCGCCTCGCCATAGGCGACCGCGCGCATCGCCCGCGCCAGCCGACGACCGACTTCCTGCTTTTCGCCCGGATGGATATCGAACGGATCGCCCAAGTCGATCGCGGTCGCCAGGCCGCCATGACTGTCCTGCGCCATGGCCTGATATTGCACCTGCCGCATCGCCGCCCAGCCGCTGTCGGTCGGCTTGGTCACAGGATCGCCATAGCCCGCCAGCTGCACCGCCACGAAGGCCAGGTCAGGCGACCCGAACTGCCGCCGCCAATCGGCCATCATCGCCTTCATCCTGTCGGCATAGCCGGGTAGGTCGACGTCGGACTCGCCCTGATACCAGGCCACGCCTTTCAGCCCGATCGCTCCCAATGGTGCGATCATCCCGTTATAAAGCGTCCCGGTGCCGGTCGTGTCGCCCCATGGCACGCGCGGCGCGCCCGGCGGCGACTGGGTCGCTACCGCATAGCGCCACCCGTCGCCCAGCGATATGTCCCCCGCCGACCCCAACGACAGTTTCATAACGTCCGCCGGACCGGACAGGCCGCCATTGGCGTAATTGTCCAGCACATTGACAATGATCACATTGCGTCCAGGCTGCAACGCGCCGGGCGGCACGTCGAAACGGCTCGGCTGCCAGCTGCGCGCGCTCATGCCCACGGGCTTGCCATTGATCCATACCCGGCCGACATCGTCCAGCAGCCCCAGTGACAGCGTGCCGCTCGCCTTGGCCTGCGCCGCCGTCACATCAATCTCTCGCCGATACCAGACCATGCCGTTAAAATCGGCGAGCGCGGGGACGCCCCATTGCTCCCAGGGGCCGATACGCGGCGCTTCGGTCCAGGCAATGCTGCTGTCTGGCTGCCATGGCTCCTGGCCGGCCACGTCGCCCGTCGCCTTGCGCCACCATTGTTCCCACTGCGCGCTGGCCGCCCGCTCCGCCGCGAAGGGATCGCGCCCATGTAGCGACACCAGCGCCGACAGCGCGCCCTGCCCGACAGCCGCCTGCGCCCGCGCCCCCATCCATGGACTGATCCGCGATCCGCCCCAACTGCTGGCGATCGCACCGATCGGCACCTTGGCCGTTTTGCGGAGTTCGCGCGCCATGTAGAAGCAGGCGGCGGAAAAATCGGCGACGGTGTCCGGCCCGGCCGGTCGCCAGGACACCGGCTGCGGAAAATCGCGCAACGGGTCGTCCGCCACGACACGCGGCACCAGCATCAGGCGCAGTTGATCGTCGGCGGACTGACGAATCTGGTTCACCGCGTCCTGCGCATTGCGGACTTCCAGTTCTATGTTCGACTGGCCGGAACACAGGAACACGTCTCCCACTGCGACGTCCTGTGGAGCGACGCTCCCCGATGCGGCACGCGCCTCGAGTTTCACCGGTCCCGTCGTGCCGGTTGGTGCAAAACGCGCTTCAAACCGACCGTCCTTGCCGGCCCGCACCTGGCGAGTTTCAGCACCGAATGTTACCGCAATCATCTCCTTCGGCGCGCTACGACCGGTCACCGTGACGGGATGATCGCGCTGGATCACCGCATGGTCGCTGAACATCGGATCGAATTGGGGCGCCGCCCATGCGGACATTGGGAAGAGCGCCACGCTGCCGAAAAGCAGGCACGCCATGCGTCTTAAATGATTGCGCGAAACCATGCTCGTCCATCCCTCCCATATTGGGTCGGCCCTGTGCCGGGCCGTTGCCACAGGCATAACCTATTTTAGCGGCACCACAACGATTATGATATCGCTACCTTCTGTTATCAGGTCGCGATTTTGCCGTACAACTGTCTATCTCGCTGTCGCAAAATCAAGGTGCCGATCGAAAAACGGCAGGACCTGATCCTGAAACCGCCAGGCGACTCGATTGGTATGATCGCCGTCATAAATCTCGAAATTATGTTCGATACCGTTGCGATCCAGAACCTCGTGCAAGGCTTGCGCATCGCCTTTCAACCGGTCCCTATCGCCCACGTCGATCGCGATCGCTTTATAGCGGCGCAGGTCTCCCATATATTGATCCACGAAAGCCAGTGGCGCGTTGGCGGCCCATCTGGCCAGTACGTCGCTTCTCACCACGCCATCCTTGACCGGCAGATCGAGATAGAGCGGCGGATTCTTGGGATTTGGCGACCACGCCGCCGCCGCCGCAAGCTGTCCTCGCAACATGAAGGGCAGATTGGCCGAATCGGCTGGCGTCTTGACCGCGTCCCACGCCTTTATCGATGCCGCATCCGTTGGCCCGACCGCGCGCGCCGACAGGCAGCAGGGGCTCATCATATAGAGCACGCCGAACATATCGGCATGTTTCATGCCGATCCGGCTGGCGCCATATCCGCCCATGCTATGCCCCGCCAGCCCCCGGCTCTCCCGCCTGGCGATGGTGCGGTAATGGTTGTCGATATAGGCGATCAGGTCGCGGGCGATGAAGGTTTCAAAATCGCCGGTCGTCACCGAACGAGAATACATCGACCCGTTATGCACCGTCTTGGAATCGGGCAGCACCAGGATCATGTCCTTCGCGCCCTTGGCAAAAGCGTTCTGCGCCGTCGTCGAAAGATGGATTTCCCGGCTCCATTGCTCCGCCCCGATCGAATAGCCGTGCAAGGCATAGACGACCGGATAGCGCCGAGCCCGGTCTTGGCCATAGCCGGGCGGCAGAACCACAAGCACATCGCGATCGGCCTTATCGCCCTCCAGATTGCCCGCAATCGTGGGCGCATGAACCTTGATCCGCTCGATCGTCACCGCTTTTGCGCCGACTAGCGCGGACGGTCCATCCGTCACCATCTGCGCAAATGAAGGCGCCGCACCCGCCCCCATGACCACCGCCAGAAACGTCGTGATTCGCATTGTCCGCTTCATGCCATTCTCTCCTCTCCGCTATCGATTATGCCTTCAAGGCCGCTCAAGCGCCCCGCAACATCCGCATCACCGAGGCCCGGATGCGGCCGTAATTGCCCTGCGCCAATGGCCCCAGGACGCCGTGCTTTTCTTCAGGGAGGTGTGCCAGCGGATGCCCGTCGGGTCGGAAGACATAATGATCGAAATAGGCGCGCCACGCCGCGCGTTCAGGCGCAGGCCGCTCGGCAATTGCGATCATCGCAAGCAGCAAGGTCGCATAGGGCGAATCCGGCCCCGCCGCGAAGCCGTCCCACCAATAGTTGACAAGAATATTGACCGGATCGAGCGCTTCGACCTGATGCCACCATAATTTCGGGAGGTAGAGCGCATCGCCCGCCCTTAGCTCAACGACGATGGCTTTCGCCTGCGCTGCTGCGAACCGCGGATAGACATCCGCCCTATCAGTCAAGCCTGCCACCATGGAAACCGGCTGCCCCGACAGTGTATGATCGATCGGCCCGATATAAAGGTCGCCGATCGCTGCGGGCGGATAGAGCGTGAAGCGGCGGCGGCCCGCTACGACGCAGGCCAGATTGTCATAGCTGTCATAGTGGCAGGCGACCGTCGATAGGTTGCCAATCCAGACGCGCGGGCGAATATGGCCGTCAAGGACATGGCTGGGGTTATCGGCCGCAAAGCCAGGGAAGCAAAGCTCCGCCGGTAGCGATCCCATATAGCCTGTTTCAAGCCCGCTCAGAGCATTGGCGCTGATCCGCAGCAGCGCGTCGCGGATATCGATCGTTTCGCGGGAAAAATTAAATCCGCTCAGCGCTTCGCCATAATGATAGCGCCCCGCAAGCGATGCTGGCGCCGAAAAATATTCCGCCGTCTGCCCCGCTGCATAGTGCACCAGATACGCCATTGCCGCGTCCGCCCCTCGCGCCGATGCCCTTGTTACCGGCCAGTGGCTGCAATGGCCCCGGATAACGGTTGGCCGACAATCCAATGCCAGCGCCCGCAGGGCATCGGGATCATCCACATCCGATGCCTGGCGTTCCTGAACCCCACAAAGGCCATCCGCTACAGTCACAGCATCGATGCCAGTCGTTCGTTGCGTCGCCGGGCCATGAGCGTAATATGCTGGAGCGACGTGACCATCGCATAGGCGCACTGCATATATCCGGCGCGTAACAGATCCAGCACCGCGGCATCGTCCAGTTCACCAAGGGCGTCGAGGCTGACGGTATAAAGCCCTTCCAGCTGTATTTTTTTCCCGTCATCGAACGTCAGCGAGACGTCGATCGGTTCGATCAGCCGATAGGATAGCAGCTTTGCGATAAAGGCGTCCGTGGCGGCTTCGCTCGCCATCAATCGGCCCAGAGCCGCATGCGCAGCCTTAAGCGGCGCCGTCGGAAGCCCTTCACCATCGAACAGCGATTCGCCGTCAACCGACGCAAACCGATCATGCGCCCGATCCAACGCTATACTGTCGTCGATCGCGAAAAACCCCTCTCGCGCGCCTTCCAGCGAACTGAAGGCCGGACGGCCATCGGGCGAGTCGATCAGACATTCCCCCGGCTTGAATCCTATCAGCGCGCCAACATAAAAGGCGCCGGTATCCAATCGTTTGGACAATAATAAAGGACAGGCGACGGCCGCCGCCGGAAACTCGCTGAGCACGACACGTACGAACGGAACGCGTCCCTGGTTAGCCGGGCGCAACCGCACTGTGGCATGTGTGTCACTATTCACCAGTTCGAGCGATGCCATAACCTCTCCTCCTCCTTATGCCCTGTCCGCAATCATCACGAAAAATCGGCCATTTGTGCCATAGCTGCGCGTTTCGGCAGCCCGTGACAATCACGCCTACAATTTCTCTTGATCGTAGGTTTAGATAGCGCTAACATTTCCTACAGAAAAAAAGAAGACCGGTTGGAATGTCCACCTGCCCGACAGGCAGGGGTCAGCGTCCACCCGGATCGATGATAATGATCGCCGTGGCAATCATGCTTCGGTGTTCAGGCGAGACAATGTCTGAACTTGGGGAGGATCATGAAGTACAATTTTCATAACATGCGCGCAGCGCGTCGCCGTGTCACGCTTGCGTCCACCGCCAGCTTGCTGGCCGTAGCGGTTGCCGTTCCGGCCATAGGCCAGGAAACCGGCCAAGCCACGATCGCGCCGCCAACGACCGAATCCGATATCGTCGTAACCGGCATCCGCGGCTCCTTGCAGCGCAACTTGGACATCAAGCGTACATCGGCTGGCGTGGTGGACGTTATTTCGGCGGAAGATATCGGCAAATTCCCGGATTCGAACGTCGCGGCGTCGTTGCAGCGTCTGCCGGGCGTGTCGATCAACCGGGCGGGACCGCGCGGCGAACCCGATGGCATCACCGTGCGCGGCTTTGGCGGCGACTTTAACGAAACCCTTATTGACGGTCGTCGTATTTCCACAGCGACAGGCGGTCGTTCGGTCGATTTCACCACGGTCGGCGCCGATTTCGTCGGCCAGCTCGCTGTGCTCAAAACGCCGGACGTGTCACTATCCAGCAGTTCGATCGGCGCGACCGTCAACATCTCCTATCCCAAGCCCTTCGACAGTCCGGGCACCCGCGTCGCGTTCAGCGCCGCAGGATCGATCCAGGATGACGCCGGCAAAGTGGTGCCGACGATTGGCGGCCTGTTCAGCAAGACTTTTGCCGATGACACAATCGGCATCCTGATCGACGGCATCTATACCCGTCGCGATACGCAGGTGAACCGCGTCTATGTTTCGGGCTGGCAGGGTGGCCTGTTCGCACCGTGCCAGCTGGCGGGCAGCAGTGCTGCAAGCTGCAATCCCTCCGACGCAACGACCGCGCCGGCAAGCGACCGCAAAAGCGTCGTCGGCTGGTATGGCCAGCAATATGGCGCTGACCAGCGCTATACCAAGGACGAGCGGATCGACGGCCGCATCGCCCTGCAATGGGCACCGTCCGACGACGTCGTCCTGACACTGGACGACAATTATTCGCGGCAAAAGATCGTCACCGACATTTCCGGCTTCGGCGTCTGGTTCAACCAAGGGTCGATGCGCAATGTCGAACAGGACGAAAATGGCACGACGATCGACTTCGTGCAGCAGGGATCGCCGACCGACTTCACCGCGGGCACTGACACCCGCGTTTTGGAAACCAACCAGGTCGGCCTGAACCTGAAATGGGACGCCACCCCCAACCTGAAGATCGAAGCCGACGCCAGCTATTCCAAGAGCCGCCAGAATCCGGGTGGCGAGATCAGCAGCGAAAACGGTGACATCGGCTATGGCGGCCTGCTCGGTACCGCCAACGGCATCCGCGTTAATGGCAGCAGCAGCAAGGCCTTGCCGGAATTGACGGCTTATGGCCCCAATGGCGACGCGTCCCGCTGGCTCGACCAGGCGATCCTGGGATCGCACGTCACCGTACGTCAACAGCAGCTTAACAGCGACGAGATCAAGCAGTTCCGGCTGGGCGCGGTATGGGAGCAGGATAACCTGACCATCAAACTGGGTGGCCGCTATATGGAGGATCGGTTCAAGCTCCAGAACAGCAGCACCTTCACCAACAATTTCTGGCAGGCTTATGCGGGTTACGGCGGGCCGTCTGGCCAGGGCAGCGGCGTGTTGATCCCGTCCAGCCTTATCAAAGGCGTGATCGGCACCAACAATTTCATTCCCGGCTTCTCCGGCGTATTGCCTCCTGGCCTGCTGAAATATGACGCAAGGGAATATCAACGTTATCTGGAAGGTCTTGGCAATCCGCAGGCGCAGAATATCCCTGGTTACAATTATGGCTGCTGCGGAACAGCCTATACCGGCAAGTTCGACTTGCTACTTGACCCTGGCAGTGTTCAGGACGTGCGCGAAAAAACCTGGTCTGCCTATGTCAGCGTGAATTTCGAAGCCGATGTGGCCGGCATGCCGTTCCACTTCAATGCCGGCGCACGGGAAGAAATCACGAAGCTGGAGTCGGGAGGCATCGGACGCTTGCCGATCTCCATCACCGGCAGCACGGCGGATCCGACGTTGCTGACGGTGGGCTTCGGCGACGCGCAGCCGATCTCGACCAAGAGCAGCTATTCCTACTTCCTGCCAAGCCTGGACATGAAGCTGGAGCTGACGGATAAACTGCACCTGCGCTTCGATGCTTCGCGCACGCTGACGCGCCCAGCATTGAACACCCTGACACCGGTTCTGAACGTAGGTGTCGGCCAGCGCGTCGGTGCATTGACCGCGACCGGCGGCAATCCCAACCTGCAACCCTATCTCGCCGACAATTTCGATCTGGCGGCGGAATGGTATTATCAGCGCAACTCCTACGCATCCGTCAATTTCTTCATCAAGGATGTATCGAACTTCGTTGTGGCCGGCACCCAACGGCAGACTATCAATGGCGTGGTTGATCCTACGACTGGCGCGCCTGCGGTCTTCACCGTATCGCAGCGGGTCAACGGACCGTCTGCGGTGATCAAGGGCGTCGAACTGGCCTGGCAGCATGTCTTTGGCGACAGCGGCTTCGGCTTCAACGCCAACGCCACCTTCGTCAAGACCAACAAGCCTTATGACGAAGGCAATCTGTCGCAGAGCGGCTTTGCGGTTACGGGCCTTGCCAATTCGGCGAACCTGGTCGCCTTCTATGACAAGAACGGCTTCCAGTTCCGTACCGCAGTCAACTGGCGCGACAAATATCTGCGTGAATTTGGTCAGGCGCAGAATAACTCCGCCTTTGGCGCGGAACCGACCTTCGTCAATTCCAGCCTGCAGATCGATCTAAGCACCAGCTATCAGATCACCGAACGGATCAGCGTTTTTGGTGAAGCGCTGAACATCACCAACGAGACGGTGAGCACCCATGGCCGCTTCAGCAACCAGTTGCTGGACGTTTACGCCTATGGTCGCCGCTTTACGGCGGGGGCACGCTACCGCTTCTAACCTTGTCTCGCCTGGGAGGGGATGTCCAGTTGACATCCCCTCCATTTTTATGGGTAGTTTCTGCATGGCTAGTCCTGTCCGCAACATCGTGATCGTCGGCGGTGGCACCGCAGGCTGGCTGACCGCAGGCGTCATCGCCGCACGGCATAAAAGCCGCATCGGCCGCGATTTCACCGTCACGCTGGTCGAGTCCGCCAACGTCCCGATCATTGGCGTCGGCGAAGGCACCTGGCCTACGCTGCGCACGACCCTGTCACGCATGGGCGTGTCCGAAACCGATTTCTTCCGCGAATGTGACGCCTCGTTCAAGCAGGGCGCCCGCTTCGCCCGCTGGACCACCGGCGCGCCCGACGACGGCTATTATCATCCGCTGATGCTGCCCCAGAATTTCGGGCAGGTGAACCTGGCACCCCACTGGCTGGCCGACGAAGGCGGCGAGAGTTTCTGCGACAGCGTCTGTTCGCAGGGTCTGATCTGCGATGATGGCCTAGCGCCCAAAACGATCGCGACCGCCGAATATGATGCGCTCGCCAACTATGCCTATCATCTGGACGCGGGCAAATTCGCGCCCTTCCTGCAACGCCATTGCTGCGAAAAGCTGGGTGTGCGTCATGTCCTGGCCGATGTCGAAGCGGTGCTGATGCGCGACAATGGCGACATCCGCGCCATCCGTACGACCCAGGCGGGCGAGATCGAAGGCGATCTGTTCGTCGATTGCACCGGCTTCAAGGCGTTGCTGATCGAAGGCGCGATGCAGGTGCCGTTCAAGGATTGCAACGACGTGCTGTTCTGCGACACGGCGCTGGCGATGCAGGTGCCCTACGAACGGCCCGACAGCCCAATCGCATCGCACACCATTTCCACGGCGCAGAGCGCGGGCTGGATCTGGGACATCGGTATCCAGACGCGCCGGGGTATCGGCCATGTCTATTCCAGCAACCATATTTCGGACGAGGCGGCAGAACGCGAATTGCGTGCCTATATCGGCCCGGCGGCCGATGGCCTGAACGCCCGCAAGATCAAGATCCGGTCCGGCCACCGCGAAACATTCTGGAAGGGCAATTGCGTTGCGGTGGGCCTAGCCGCCGGCTTCCTCGAACCGCTCGAAGCGTCGGCCATCGTTCTGGTTGAGCTGTCGGCTAAGATCATCGCCGAACAAATGCCCCCCTGCCGCGAGGTGATGGACATCGTGGCCGCGCGCTTCAACGCCACGACCCACTATCGCTGGGGCCGGATCATCGATTTCCTCAAGCTCCATTATGTGCTGACGCAGCGCACCGACAGCGATTTCTGGCGCGACAATGTGCGCGAAGACGGCATACCCGATCGGCTCAAGGACTTGCTGCTGCTCTGGCGCTATCAGTCGCCCGGCTTCCTGGACGAGTTCGATCGCGTCGAGGAGGTTTTCCCGGCGGCGAGCTACCAATATGTCCTGTATGGCATGGGCTTCAAGACGCAGGTGGATGCGCCCGACCTGTCGCGCGACACCCATCTGGCCAGCCGCGCACGGCGGGAGAATGCGGCCATGACGGCCAAGCTGCGCGCCGGCCTGCCGCGCCATCGTGACCTCATCGAGAAGATCGTGGCGCACGGGTTGCAGCCGGTCTGACCGGCCGCAACCCTCCATACATTAACGCCCGCCGCTCAGACGGTTCGCCGCATTGGCCAGTTCGATCCAGGCTGCGCCTTCGGGAATGACATATTCATTCTCGCCCCAGAAAAACGGCCAGTCCTCGTGGTTTTCCGGGAAGTCAGGCTTAACGACCAGCACGCCGGGCACCACCCCGCCCGCAATGAAGGAAAAGTCGGCGCGGTTATTGCCATAGGCGACTTCCTTCGACACCGTACCGACGCCTGATATGAAGCTGATATCGGAGCCGGGATGATGCCCGGTCAGGAACGCCACGCCCCGCAACGTCGCTTCCGGCCCAACGATTTCCGGGAAGGCGCGATGGAGCGCTTCGCCCGTCAAGGCATGGCCGAGTACCGTGCCGGACCCCGCCCAGCCGCCGGTGGTGATCGGCACGCCGAACGGGTTGGCCTTCGCCCCCGCCTCGCTTTCGGCGTGCCACTTCCGCACCGCCGGGATCATGGCCTTGCGATAGGCGGCGGGCATGAACGGGACCGCGGCCACAGCCGTTTGCGCGTTGAAGCCAAACCCTTTCTCGACCTTGGGCCACAGCGCCATCACCACCTTGGCATAAAGGGGTTTGCGCGTCGTGCGGAGCAATTCCACCGCCGCGCCGAACATCTCCGCGTCCAACGGTCCGCCGGTCGTGTTACCATGGCTGAACATGTCGGGCGCATGGCCCTGCTCCTCCTGCCACACGCGCTCCGCCGTTTCCAGCGCGCGCCGGGCCAGGGCATCGTCCTGCCCCTTGAGCACCCGCGCCGCTGCCGCCAGCCCCGCGATTGAGCCGTAGTTGAGCGCTGACGCCTTGCTGGTGAAGGCCCAGCGGTCATCGGGTGTACCGCTGCGACCATCCTTGACCTCGCCGGGCTTGAGCGAAGGGTCGTAGGGCAGCCCGTCGGTCTTGTTCACCGCGTCGCCCAGATGGGTATATTGCGCCACGTCCGGTTCGACGATGCCGTGGATGGCGTGGCCCACCGCGTCGAATTGCGCCAGCAATTGCAACGTGCCGTGCGCCACCTGCTGCACCATGTCCGGCTTGCCATCGGGCACATGCATTTCAACATGCCGCCGCGCCTGATTAACGCTCACCGTGTCGCGGGTCAGGCTATAGCGTTCCTGCGCGTCAGCCAGCGACCGGATCACCTGATATTGCGACTGTGTGCGGATGTCGAAATCGCCCGCATCATACCAGCCCCCGACATTCAGGCCGGGAATATGCTCGCCCGGCCGAAAGCGCGTGTCGGTTGTCGGTCCTTGCCGATAGAGGTCGATATGTTCGTGGTTCACCGGCGCCTGTCGCGCGTCGTCGCGATGGGAATCACCATGCCAGCTACGATAGGCTTCGTTGACCGAAACATGGTCCATTGCGACAGGGAAATAGACATCATTGGTGGGGTGCCAGGCATCGGCATAAACGTCCGCCGCAATGCGGAACGGCGCTGTCTTTACGTCGCCATAATCCAGCCGATACAGGCCCGGCGCGCGCACGGCGCTGAAATCCATCTGGAGATAGTGATAGCGCAGATAATCGCCCCATTCGCGCGCCGCTGGCGTCGGCACGGGGCTTTCCGTCCCATCCGCACTGATGCGCATCAGCCGCAGTGGCGGCCTGCGTTTGTCGTTGCGGTCCAGTTCGACCGTGGCGACCTTCGGCCCGCCGGGCGCATAGCCCAGTTGCGAATGCGCGATCACTGGCGTGCGCAGCCATGTCGCGTCGCCCTGCGGCGTTACCGTCCATTGCAGCACCGTGCCTGTCTTGCCGGCGGGCAGCATCGACCGCAGCACGAACCAGCCATTCTGGGCCTGGTTGCGGCCATCATAGAGCGAAATGGGCGAGTCCCCCGCGATCGTGATTCGACGGGCGGGATCTTCGGGCGCCAGTACGAACCGCCGACCGCTTGCGATCGGCAGCGGTTCCGCGCCTGGCCCTTCGCTGCGTCCGCTGGCTGCGTTGCGTTGCGCCGTCAACGCCATCGCGTCGGCCGGGTAGAGCGGGAAAAAGCCGGCAAGGTCGTCCGCCATATAGGCGTGATGGAAATAGGCCGACGGCAAGAACTCCAGGTTGAACCCAGCCTTCCCTTCCAGCGCCCTGGGCACGGGCTTGTCGAGGATCACGCTCAGCCGTGCGCCATTGCCTTCCCGCTCCGCCCGCACGACATATTGCCAGTCATATTGCGCGTAGCGTAGCGTCGTTTCAACGATACCAGCGGCGGCATCGACCTTGCGGCTGACAAGCGTGGCCGCAGGGTCCCATT